>JAJYXO010000057.1 GCA_021801765.1 Microcaldota archaeon
GCATCATTGCCAATAAGCAATGCCAATTGGACATTCATAGGCGCCTATGGCGGCAACACGGTAAGCGCATACACAGACTTTATAAACGGCAATATCTCAGGCGCTCAGATATATGACAGTGCTCTATCCCCCGCTGACATTTCAAATCTCTATCAAGAGGGAATGGCAGGTCTTCCATTAAACAATGCAAATCTCTCTGGCTGGTGGCCGCTGGATGGCAATGCCAAGGACTATTCCTCCAATGCAAATGCCGGCAATGCTGTAAATGTGACATACTCCCCTCAACAATCCGTACCAATTTCGATGCTATACTCCATGAGCGGCTACGGAGCTGATTTCAACGATAGCACCATAATAGCAGCATCACCAAACTCCATGAGCAACGATTGGGCCAAAGGCTGGACCATCGGAGGGTGGATCCAGTACACAGCAACAAACTCGATAGGCATATGTGGATATATTGGGGGAATCCAACAGAATGCTGGCACTCCAAGGTTCGGGGTAGCAGCAGGATGTGATCGCGCCTACCCATTGCCATATGTGGAGCTTATAAATTCAGGAGGCTCAAATTGCAATACGTTTAGCACAAACAGTCAAGCCCTTCAGCCAAATACATGGTATTATCTCACTGGAACTTGGAACTCCACCACTGGCGAGATTGAATTTTACGTAAATGGCATGCTATACGCTGAAAATCAATGTCCTACTGGCACATGGAATCCTTCCTCTATAACTCCAGGCAGCCCATTCAACTATGTTATTGGCGGAGTAGGCGGGACCAAATTTACTGGCAGAATAGCCGATGTAATGCTGTACAATGAGCCTCTGCCAGCTTCCGAGATATACAAAATGTATGCAAATGGTATGCCCCCTGACGCAACAGCTACAATTCCGCTTGCCTATGCGACCCAGGCTCCCGCATTTAACATTCCCCAAACTATACCTTTTGTAACATATACTGCAAATGCAGTGGTAACTACTGGCAACCAGAATACATTCACTTACACGGTAAATAAAAACGGAGATCAGACGCTGATTATGATAGCCTCTGCAGGAGACGGCATAAGCGTTACAACCCCTTCTGGCTGCATCACAATAGTAAACAGCACTGATCCGTACCAGGGATTCTCAGTATTGAACTGCCTTGACCAATCCTCCGGGCAGCATTCTGTAACCCTGTCGGCCCCTAGCGGCTATGGCACTGCCTACATCTCTTATGCTGCTTATGTGCTTTTACAACCGCCCCCTGGACATCTGTATCGCATATTATCTAGCACGCCTACATCTAAAGGCAACAACTGCGATACAGCAAGTGAAAATCTTGTACTGCAAAGCTCTGAAGCATACTTCTGTCTGATGGACGGAGAAGGATCTGATGGAGCTGGCACACCTCCATGGACAGTAAATGGAATTACAGACATAACGACTTCACCTTCAGGAAATGGATACAACAGCACGATATGGCATCAAACTGCCTCTAACGTTTGTTCTATATCAACAGGATCAAGCAGCAACTGCTTCCAATATTCTGGAGTGGGGGTTAACGTTACTTGAAATGGTTTTTCCATAGCTATAATGCGCTATTTTTTGCTCAATACAAAATAATACGGATAATAAATAGTGTACGCAGCATGAAGGGCTGTCTTTGCAAGCACTTCTCCAACGCTACTCTTCTTTGTAAATCCTTTCTCTCCTTTCACGTACGCAACAACATCAGAGAACCTTGGAATTCGTCCTACGGTCTTGTACCTGAATGATCCTTCATATTTTAACCCCGCATCGATAATCATATTCTTCCATAGTTTTGGGGAGCTGCCGAATCTGTTCTCTACAAATAAGCTGCTGCCTCCTTTTACGAGGAACATGCGTATGTCCCTATAAAACTCTCTGTGTATGCGCCATCCGGGATCGTAGATGCGCATATCTCTCGTGTATTTATCCTCCCCGCCGTCAAAATGAGGAGGGTTGCTTACAACCAGATTCCAGCTCCTCTTCCTGTCAACATCCTTAAACGTATCAGAAAGGAATACTTCTGCAACTCCTTCCAACCTGTTCTTCTTGATTGTCTTCTCCATTGCTCTTACTGCATCTTCGTTTATCTCCACAAGATCCAGCTTTTCACAAAGGCCTTCTGCAAGAAGCGAGAACCCTATAAATCCCGGCCCAGCACCGAATTCGCAGCATCTGCCTACTTTTCCAAAGCGCTTCCTAACTACGGGTATGAAATCCTGGCCGAACTCCATTCCTCCTCCGTCAAGTTCAGGAGAGTAGTAGACTTTTATTCCCTTGTAATCAACAAACCTATCTGCCATAGTATCACTGGGTATAATTCAATATCTTGTACAATGCAACTCTCCCTGCGATAGTATTATTCTCTGCCAGCGTCTGCATCTTGTATCCATCCATAACTGCCTTGCAGATGCCCTGGTTGTAAGGCGGCACCTGGCACCAGTATCCGTAGTCCACGACGAAGCATGAGTAATTGCTGAAACTCGGCTGAGGGTTATTTATGTATCCTATCTGTACAGAGCTCCTGTTAAACTCATACCAGACATCAGGAGTGAAAGAGAAGACTAGGCAGTTTGCAGGAACCTTATTGTAATTGGCATCTAGGAAGTTTACTGCGCCTGCTATGCTTCCCTGTAGTGGCATCTGGTTCTGCTTTATCGTTATAACTCCTGCTTCTGATATCAACATGTATGCTGCTATCGCAGCTACCAACGCGCAATATACTGCCGCCTTCAAGCGTTTATCCTTGAAAAAGCCTGAAAGCTCCCCCACAAGCAGACCTGCAAGTATGGCTATACTGGGCATAAGCTGCAGCATAAAACGTGCATCCACACCGAAAGTTGCTCCACCTGCGTAAAAAAAACCGTAAAAAAGGAAGTAGGTGAGAAACCACGCAGATGAGATGATTAAAATATTCTTATCATGTTTCCAGAATAGCAACGCTATTATCACACCTCCCAAAGCAAGAACAGTAATAACGCCAGGGTAGGCTGCAGGATATCTCGAAACGCTGTTGAATCCTCCAAATAGAAAGATTATATTTTCAGCTGCATTAGATCTAAAATTGGAGAAAGAGAAGAGGCTTTGATTTGTGAACGACTGGCCGTAATTACCTGCAGCCATCTCCATTGCTATGTAATATACCTGCGGAATGAGCATCAGCACAAAAACTAGCGCGACAATAAGCGGAGCCAACTTGCTGCCTGCAGCCTCTATCGCGATCCTAACTCTGTTCTTTGCTATCTTTACCAACTCTCCTCTTCCAACGAAAAGATAAAAGATCAGGAATAGCGGCAGCATCAGTATGGCTTCTATTCTGGAATATACTACAAGCAGTAGGCTTGATGCGAATGCTGCTAATGTTGCTGCGTTCATCTTCTTAATGAAAACGACAAAAAAGAAGATCGAAAGTTCAGAGAGCATCATAAACGGAACGTCTGGAACAGCCTGTGTCCTAGACCATATAAGCAGCTGCGGCATGAGCGCCAAAATAAGCACAGATGTAATTACTACCTCCTTTCTTTCGATGAGCGCACTCATGAGCAGAAAAAGGCATATTATCGAGAGAGCCCCTGTAAGCAGCTGCAATCCATATGCCGTAGAGGCTCCAACTCCGAAAAGGTAGAATGCAACTGCTATGAATATCGACCATTCCACCGGATCATGGTAAATTTGATTGATGAAACATTGCCTGAGCATACCTGTGCCATATTGGCACCATAGTGCATTGCCGCTATGAAGTATGTTCAGCGCTATGCCTTGGTATATGTTCTCATCAAAGTATAATTGCTCCGTCGGGGTTATGAAAAGCACAGAGAAAAGGATAAATATCGCTAACGCAACTGCGAGACCTGCAATTGAGTATCTATCAATGCTCCCCTTAACTGCGGCTGCTATCTCCTTCCTGGAGAGAATGCACGATGCAATTAGCATAGCCGCAGCTATCGCAACCACTGCAGTTATTATATAGCCGAAGATCAATGCAACTACCTTCTGCGTCTCTAAGATGACTATAAAGATAAATAAAGGTGACGTAGCGGCTCCTTATCTGCAAAGTTTTATTAATGCTAGTTGAGATGGATATCCGGTGTTCGTATGGCTGCTGAAACTACTGAAGTGCCGTGGGATGACCAGACGGATCAGTTCCTTCTCGCTATAGATCAATTGACCAAAGAAAAGAACGGCACAAGCATAAGGGATCTATTGCTAAATCCGTACAAGTATGCAGGAAACAAGGACATAAAGAAAACTATAGATTCTATGAAATCTGCTGTAAATAGCTACTTCGGTGAGATGCTTGAAAGCATGCAGGACGAAGTAAAGAAAGTGACCCAAGAGCTGGAGAGCTGCGATGTGCAGTACAGGAAGATAGACGATGTGATTTCAAGCAAATCCTATTCCCTTAAAGTTCCATACTTAAAACCCACCGCAGTTCAGATAAACCCAGATATAAGGGAAGAAATAGTTATAGATCAATATAACGAAAAAGCTGATGCCCTAATTGGCAAGCTGATCTCCAATTCGACCTACGTAGCGGATGTCTCCGGAGCATACAGCGGTCATATCCTTGGCTCATGGCTTTTTTCTTCAGATAAACCTTACCTTCTCACAATAAAGCCGCCAGTAAGCACAGTACTGATTGTGGAGAGGAGCAAGGACAATATACTGGACCTGCTAAACAGCGTGGCAACCGGATCCTGAGGCATATGAAGGCAATTGTGATAACCGGTGTTCCTGGATCTGGAAAAACCACCATAGCCAACAATGCAGGCAAGATACTCGGCATACCAGTTGTGCACGCAAACGATCTTATAAAATCAGAGAAGCTTTACTCTAGCAAGGCTGCTGACGGATCCCTTATAGTCAAGATGCCAGAGCTCAATAGGCGCATTACAAGCATAATAAGATCTAGCAAAAGCAGTCTGATAGTCGAAGGACACGTGCTTTGTGAGATCCAAATAAGCGGTGCAGTTGCAGTTGTGATAAGGCAGCATCTACGCACAACTCTGGAGCGACTTAAGGCAAGAGGTTATTCTGCCCAGAAACTCCGCGACAACATGATTTCTGAAGCCCTTGATTATTGCGGTGAAAGGGCCAGGAAAAATTACTCATCAGTCTACGAAATCATAGGAAATAAATCATCTGCAAAGGTTTTAGCTGAAATAATTGCTGGGCGAGGTATGCGCTATTTGAGGCCCATAGACCTTTCAGCTGAGCTTATGCGGATGCTGAAAAAAGAAAAAAACGCGATAATCTAAGCACTACGTCAACAAATAAATAGATGCGCATTGAATTCAATACGCTCTTCGGTGTTGTTTTGGAACAGCTAATATGCAAACATCTGACTAAGAAATACGGCAAAGGCGCCAAGGCTCTCGACAACGTCAGCTTCTTTATACCTTCATCCGGAATATTTGCACTCATAGGCAGAAATGGGGCAGGCAAGACAACGCTGATAAGGATACTTTCTACAGAGTTGATGCCTACATCTGGGCATGCGTCTATAAATGGCATAGACGTCGTATCAAATTCCAAAGGTATACGCGAATCGATAGCCATACTACCTCAGGAATCAAGGGCTATACCCTGGCTGACTCCCAGGCAGACAGTCTTCTCATATCTGCTCTATCGTGGCTTCAGCTTCAAAGAGGCTAACAAACTTGCCTCTAAAGCGCTATCAAGGCTGCACCTTGGCAGATATGCTGACACCTTAAATCGCATGTTATCCGGAGGCACGAAGCGCAAGGTTCTAGTGGCCACTATAATAGCTTCAGGATCAAAGATACTATTCATAGATGAACCCACAACAGGCCTTGATCCTCTTTCAAGATCCGATCTATGGAAAATACTGAAGGAACTGAAGAAAGATCATTTCATCTTCCTTACCACGCATTATCTAGAAGAGGCCGAGCGCCTCGCCGATCAGATAGGCATACTGGAGAAAGGCAAACTGCTAGGCACTGGCTCCCTCCAGGAGCTTAGGAGGATGGTAGGATATGAGTACAGTATACGCCTCTCTGACAACTCGGAAAAAGTATATGTAAAGGAAGGAAAGCGGATAGAGGGCCTGGATGGGTCAATGCAGATACTTACTAACGGCCATGAGGCAGACAGGATCGCAAGCAGGCTTATTAAGAACCATACCAAGTTCTCAATAAATCCTACCTCACTCGAAGATATATTCTATTATATCGTTAGAAAACCAATATACGCTGGCAACGAAGAGGGAGAAGATGAGGAAGAATAGACTTAATCAGATGTACGCCTCGGTGCTGGTGAACGCCATATATGCAATGAAAAATTACCCTATAACTCTAATCAACACGCTATTGGCTCCTATATCAATACTTATAGTGATAACTCTTGTCAGTCATGGCTCGCTTCTTTCAGTCTCAATAATTGGCGCACTAATAATGAGCATGGTCTCAGGAGGCGTCAGTCTCCAGGCCGATCTTTCTCACCTGAAGAACGATTTTAGATTGCAGGACATGATTGTTAGCTCGCCTACAAGTGCCTTAGTGTACATGGCAGGCATGGCGATATCTGAGATTGTATACTCTCTACCTGCGTTCCTGGTACTCTTTGTGTTGGCTGCGATATTTGTCCACGCTACGCTCCTAGGCGCCTTTACAATACTCGCAGTGCTTGCGATAATGTACGCATTCTCCATTGCGCTAGGGTTCCTTCTATCTACTATCAGTTCCGATATCATACAAAACTGGGCGTTCTCAGGCATAATCTCTACTATACTAACTACTATACCTCCAATCTACTATACAATTACATACATACCATTGCCTTACAGATACATTGCCTATCTCTCTCCAACTACTTACGCAGCGGAGATAGCGCAGAATGCAATAGGCAGCATACACCTCTCCATGCTTTCTCTAGCAATTGATTGGGCAGTAGTGATTATAGTGTCTGCAATCTTGTTCATAATTGCAATAAAGAAGAATAAGTGGAGGGAGTGAGCGGAAATTTGCCTGTGAAAGCATTAAACTAGCATAAAACATGCAAGGTTCCAACTTGAAGCGCCTTCTCCGACGACCTCAATTGCCACGCAAAGGTATTAAAATTGAAAAGGCAAAAGCCAATACATGTACTCCGCTGAAATAGAAAAAGCTATCCGTTCTGCCGGAGCCAAAGCTGGCGATATGATAAGAATAACTGAAGGAGATGAAACATTCGAGGGAATATTGATACCAAGATCTGAGGCCGGAGACCCTGCTGCGTTGATTCTAAAACTTCAAAACGGCTACAACATCGGCATAAAATTCTCAGGTTCCATGAAAATTGAGAGAATAAAGCCAGGCTCAAGTTTTTCTTTCCCAAAAAGCGCGCTTAGGTTTAGCGGCCATGAGAAGATAGGGCTAATATATACTGGTGGAACTATCGGCAGCAAGGTCGATTATACTACTGGCGGTGTGCACATGGCTACTAAGCCTGAAGAATTGCTCTACGAAATCCCTGAGCTTTCAGTAATAGCTGACATAAAGGTTAACAACCTGATGAGCATAGCTAGCGATGACATGACATATAAGGAATGGCAGATGATTGCGAATGCAGTCAAAGATGCATTTGCCGACGGCGCAAGAGGCGTAATCATCACTCATGGCACAGATACGATGCATTATACATCAGCAGCGCTTAGTTTTATGCTAACTAACCTACCCGGCCCTGTAATCCTCACTGGCGCACAGAGAAGCCCAGACCGTGGATCCAGCGATGCATTTATGAACCTAATATGCGCATCCCATTTTTCCACCAAAGGGCTTGCCGCTGAGGTATCCATCTGCATGCACATGGGCACCTCTGATGACTATTGCACTATCATAAGAGGTACAAGGGCAAGAAAGATGCATACCTCAAGAAGGGATGCTTTCAAGGATGTAGGCGGCGGAACAATAGCTGACGTACGAATTGACGGAGAAATAGATTACATAGGCAGATATCAAGGCGCATCAGAAGCAAAGTTAGAGCTAAGGACAAAATTTGAGCCGAAAGTAGCCCTTGTAAAGATATATCCAAATTCAGACCCTGATATACTCAAATACTACTCAGAAAAAGGGTACAAGGGCATTATACTAGAAGCTACGGGCCTTGGCCACCTCCCTGTCTCCACTGTACATAAAGAATTCAATTGGCTTCAAGCGGTAAATGAAGCTGTGGATAAAGGAATGGTAATCGGTGTGTCATCTCAATGCATCTATGGAAGAGTAAACCCAAGAGTCTACAAGAATGCAAGGATGCTAAATGATGCAGGCGTAATATACTGCGAGGACATGATGCCAGAAGTTGCATATGTAAAGCTCGGCTTCCTTCTAGGAAATTACAAACATGACAAATCTGCAGAGATGCTTTGCAAGAATATTGCAGGAGAAATAACTGAAAGATCAGAAATAAGGCTTGGTTCAGATGCAAGATAAGAGTTATTATGAAAAAATAGGTTTCAAATGCGGCCTGGAGATACACCAAAGGATAGCATCTCAATTTAAATTATTCTGCAGTTGCTCTTCATCCTTTGCAGAAGACAAAATGATAGGGTCAATTACCCGGAGTCAGAGGGCTGTTGCAGGAGAGACTGGACATCTTGACGTGGCCACGCAGTTCGAAAGCATGAAAAGCAGGAAATTCGTTTATAATCTTTACGAGAACAGCACCTGCCTTGTAGATATAGACGAAGAGCCTCCCCACGAAGTAAACAAAGAGGCAATGGAATTCGCCCTCTCCATATCCAATTCGCTCAACGCGAAAATTCCATACGAGATAGAGCCTATGCGGAAGGAGGTTGTTGACGGTAGCGATCCAAGCGCATTTCAGAGAAGCATGCTGATAGGTTATGGCGGGCTCCTCGATCTGAACGGCATAAAAATAGAGGTACCTTCAATATTTCTCGAGGAGGAATCGTCAGGCGTATCTGGCACCTCTGGCAATGCGGCTATTTATGATGTCAGCAGGCTGGGAATACCTCTGATAGAAATAGACACTTCGCCTACCATAAGAACTCCTCAGGAGGCAAAAACAGCTGCGAAGGAGCTAGGATTGCTTCTAAGGCTAACAGGAAAAGTGCAGAGAGGGATAGGCTCTATAAGGCAAGATGTGAATGTCTCGGTGTTAAATGGCAACAGGGTTGAGATAAAGGGCGTGCAGAACCTGGACCAAATGGATATAATAATAGAGAACGAGGTTGAGAGGCAGCTTGCGCTGCTGAAAATAGCAGAAGAGCTCAAGGCTAGGGAGGCGAGCATCTGCAAGCCCATAGAGGTCACCAAACTTTTCTCCAATTCAAAGGCGAGGATCATCAGGGAAAAAATTTCATCCGGGTGCTCGGTAATTGCAGCAAGGCTTTCAGGATACGCAGGGCTTATAGGGATGGAAACTGGAAAAGGAATGCGGCTTGGCAGAGAACTAAGCGAGTACGCAAAATCCATAGGGCTGAAAGGCATAATCCACGGCGATGAAAATCTAAGTTCATACGGTTTCAGCGAAGCTGAACTTTCATCGCTTGGCAAAGAGCTTGGCTTGAAAGCCGGAGATTCTTTCGTTATGGTAGCTGAAGAGGACGAGAGGGCAAAGCTGGCTATAAAGTTGGTGCTTGACAGGGCGGAGAAGGCAAAGGTAGGCGTACTCCAAGAAACAAGGGCTATTGAACAGGGCAAAGTGTCAACGAGGTTCCTTAGGCCAATACCTGGAGGCTCTAGAATGTATCCTGAAACCGACATATTGCCTATCAATCCTCTGCATTACTCGAAGAAAAGTGGACCGGAGAAAGCAACCAATGTTTTAGATAGATTGGAGAAGGAGATAGGTGTAAAACAACTCGCAGAACAGATGCTATGGTCCAAGGAGCTCTCCCAATATTCAGAAATAGTGGAAAAAACAGGAGCAGAACCGCTAACAGTTGCTACAATACTCTTGGAGAAGCTGAAGGAGCTGCGCAGGAGCGGAAAGGAAATATCTACAATATCCAATGCTGCCTTAGTCCACATATTCGATGAATATGCGAAAGGAACGATAACCAGGCAGGCGATAGAGGCCATACTTTCAATGACGCCAAAAACATCTGCCGATGTGGACAATATAATAAAGGAGGAAGGGTTGAAGAGGATAAGCGGCCAGAAGCTGAAAAGGCTCATAGAGGAGTACGACGGTAGCAAAGTTGAAAAGATAAGGGCAATCATGTCAAAGCACAGGCTGAATGTGGATGGCAAGGAGCTCAATGAAATGCTAAAGTGATGATATGGAATACAAAATACTTGGAAATTCGATGCAGGCACTAGACATCAGCATTGGAGAAGGCGAAGCAGTATATTCTGATTCTGGTAAACTGGTGAGCAAGAGCGACAATGTCATCATGACTCCCAGGCTGGTAGGCGGCGTAATTGGAGCAATAGAGCGAAAGGTAACCGGTGCCACAGGGATGATAACAGAATTCAGATCCTCTTCTGACCAGGGAACCATAGCAGTTGCAGGTATAATGCCTGGCAAAATAAAGGTTGTCGAACTCAAAGATGGAGAAACATTCATTGCAGAGCATTATTCTTTCTTAGCTGCCGAGGAAAGCGTCAAGTTCACAATGCAGACTGTTGGATTGGGAGCTGCCTTCTTCGGAGGTGCAGGGCTGGTCCTCCAAAAATTCACAGGACCAGGCAAGGTATTCATACATGTCTCTGGAGATATAATAGAATATGACCTCGACGGCACCAGAGACCTAGAAGTGGATCCAGGGCACATAGCCGGATTTAGCGGCACATTGGAATACAAGATAAAATTTGTAGACAACATACGCACTGCAATGTTTGGTGGGGTAGGCCTCTTCTTGGCGAGATTCACTGGCACGGGGAATATTGTGCTGCACAGCGTTTCCAGATACAAGCTTTCGTCTGAGATCTTCCTCGAAGGCAAGGAGCAGACGAAGAGCAGCAAGTGACCCTATGCGAAAGATCGCCTATTCATCAGAAATATTCAAGGTGGAAGAATATAACGACAGGAAACGCCCCGACAAAAAGTTCTACAGGATACTCAGCCCAGACTCCGTAACCATATTGCCCATAAGAGCTGGAAAGGTGCTGCTTGAGAGGCAATATAGATATTCCATAGGCAGATATCTGTACGAAGCGCCGGCAGGTTACATAAACAAAGGGGAAAAGCCTTCAACAGCTGCAAGAAGGGAGCTTGCAGAGGAGACCGGATATGTGGCCGGGTCTATAAAATTCCTTTTCAAAGCGTATGTTGCGCCAGGCAGCAAGACTGAGACATGCCATTACTTCTCTGCCGAAGGCATAAAAAGCAACGAAGGGACGAATTTTGACGAGAATGAAATAATAACATCTGAATGGGTTGGCATTGATAAGGCCTTAAAAATGATAAAGGAAGGGAGAATAATAGACCTAAAAACCATCGCTGTGATACTCTACCATCTGCGCTTCAACCGCAAATAAACCCCGCTGCGCGTCCTTCCCTGTATCTGTAGAAATGGAGTATGCCCATTCTACATCGGATCGTTTTTATAATCTCTGCGCTAGATAATATTGGTTTTATTATGGATGTTGCAAAAATAGGCGTAATAGGGGGCTCCGGGTTCTATTCACTAATAGAAGGCGCGGAGGAGCGCAATATAGATACAGAGTTCGGCAATCCAAGCGACATGGTCTCAATTGCAGAAATCTCAGGTAAGAAAGTTGCATTCGTTCCAAGGCATGGACGTAGACATTCGCTGCCTCCGCACAAAGTGCCGTACAAAGCCAATATCGAGGCGCTAAGGAAACTTGGAGTGGAGAGAATAATTTCCGTAGCTGCCATAGGCTCTCTCAACAAGCACTATGCACCTGGGGACCTGGTGATCTTCGACCAGTATGCAAATATGACTTCTGGCAGGGACGATACATTTTTCCATTCAGGAAAGGCAGTGCATATAAGCCAAGCGGAGCCTTATTGCAAGGAGATGAGGGCTTTGGCATCTGCCTCTGCTTCTTCTGCAGGGTTGAAATTCCACGATTCCGGCAGCGTAGTCGTGATAAATGGGCCAAGGTTCTCTACCAAAGCCGAATCGAGGTTCTACGGAAGCCAAGGTTTCGATACAATAAACATGACCCAGTATCCCGAAGTCACGCTTGCTAGGGAGAGGGAGATCTGCTATCTTGGCATAGGCATAGTCACTGATTACGACGTTGGATTGGAAGCGGAAAGCGGCATAAAACCTGTAAGCGCCAAAGAGGTAAGCGAGACATTCGCAAAGAACATAGACAAAGTAAAGAAACTAACTGTGGAGATAATTAGCAGGTTGCCCGAAAAGAGGACCTGCGAATGCGC
>JAJYXO010000012.1 GCA_021801765.1 Microcaldota archaeon
TACCACAGGGTAGAATATAAGGACCGCGTGATCAAACCAGGAGAGAAATACCATTTTCATGAAGCGCAAGCAGGATTCATCGAGGAGGCATCCAACCTCGCATCCAGGCTGGAAGTAGAAGGAGAAAAAAAGGTAATATCCCAAATGTCTAGATTGCTAAACATAGGTCCGATTTATCTGGAAGAGATAATACGCAGAAACGGCGTTGATCCGAGAGGCTTTATAAAAAGCCCCGAAGAGGCAGGCATGCTCCAGGAAGGAGCTATTTCATTCCTAAATTCCATAGGAAACGAGAAGCCAAGGGTGTATATCAAAGACAGTATACCTGCAGATTACTCGCTCTGCAAGATTCTACGGTATTCAGATTTGCAGTTCAAAGAGTATGAAAGCCTAAACTCCTTGCTAGATGACTTCTACTCCGGCGAGAGGCTGTCTGCAAAGGATTTGGAAAAGGAAGCTGAGGAAAAAGAGATAAGGCTAAGCATGGAGCGCCAGAAAACGCTGGAAGCCGAGGCATCTGCTGAAGCTGATAGATGTTTTGCTGTAGGGAATAAGATATTCGAGCGCATGCACGAGATAAATAACCTTATAATAAATGTCAGGGAAAGTATCAAAAGCAAGGAACAGGTCCTTGGAGTCGGGAATATAAAGGTATCGGGAGTTGATATGAAGACGAAAAAGATAACTGTAGAGGTGCCAGACTGATGGATATAACGCTGCTAGGCACTTCGGGATCGTCCCCAACCAAAGAGCGCATGATGCCATCAGTTGCCATTACCTACGAAGGCGAAACATTTCTCTTCGATTGCGGAGAGGGAACCCAGATGCAGATGCTTAAGTATGGCATAAACACATCCAGAATAAAAGCAATCTTCATAACACATGCTCACGGAGACCACATAATCGGCATAGCTGGGCTCGTCAGGAGCCTGGCCCTAAATGGCAGATCAGAGGCGTTGAGCATCTTCATACCAAAAGGCTATGAGCGTGTGATACAAGGATTGCTCACCTTCGACAAAGCGATTATATGCTATCGTATAAATGTAATAGGCGCAAAGCCAGGAAAGGTTTATTCAGGCAAGGGATTCCATGTGCGTGCATTTAGGCTAAATCATACCATATCAACACTCGGATATGCCTTCAAGGAAGAAGATAGGCTGCGCTTCGATAAGGACAAAACGAAAAAATTGGGAATGAAAGGCACAATGTTTTCTGAAATGCTTTCAAAAAAGAAGCTCCACATCAAAAACAAGGTCGTTGCGTTAAGCAGCATAACATCCATAAAGAAAGGAAGGAAAGTGGTCTATGCCAGCGACACCAGGCCTTCTACCTCTACAGTTTCAGCGGCAAAAGACGCGGACCTGCTGATACACGAATCTTCATATTCCGATCAACAAGCTAATCTTGCCAAGGAGCGCAAGCACTCGACTGCCTCAGAAGCTGCAAGGATAGCATACAGGTCAAAGGCAAAAGGGCTGGTGCTTACGCATTTCAGCGCAAGGTACAGCGACATCTCCCCACTTCTTGCAGAAGCAAGGAAGATATTCAGTGCAACAACCGCAGGCAGCGATGGGTACAAAATAAAACTCTGAATATAGAAGGATTTTAGAGTTGTATGGAGATATATTACTTAATGGAGGCATCGTCTAATGGTAGGATAGCAGATTGACATTCTGCAGGCCTGGGTTCGATTCCCTGTGCCTCCATTCAGAATCCATAAACTACCTGATCCTAATGCATTCAAAATCCCTATTTAAGCAGTTGGGTTCGAATATACGGAACGCAATTTTAGCTCTAGCCAACCTCTCTACAGCCCAGCTCGACTACGACGCCTTAGTTAAACCTAAAAGGCTAAGAGCCAAACCTAATACTTTCAGGTTTTCGGGAGGTTTATTGCCTCGCAACAAAAAAGGATAGTGTGGAGCAGTTAAAAATTCCCAGTCAGAAAAGGTTGAGGTATGAGAAGAGAAATGGGAGTATTATCGTAGCATCTCCGTCAACTGTCACCTGCTTGGCCTCTTCCTTCACTTTGCCCCATGATACTGCTTCTTCAAGCCTTGCCCCGGAGAGGCTGCCATCATACTGCGTAGCGGTGGTAATGTATACTGCATAGTCAAGCCCTCCCTTGAACTGGTTCCACCAGATGACATGGTGCTTGCTTATGCCTCCGCCTACCATAAGCGCTCCACTAACCTTGTTGTCGAACGAGAGGTCGCTGAGTATGCGTTCGTCTTTTAGCATATTGAGTTTGAAGTCGTGGTCCTGAGAAAAGATGGTAAGATTCGTGCCAAATGCGCCGTCGACGATTCCCGGGCAGAAGATCGGCACCTCGTTTAGGTAGGCTTGCCTCAATATGGAATGCGGATCCTTGATCCTCCTGCCGAATTCGCATATAAGCTCCGAAGGGCTGTATTCCTTCTTGTAATCCTTTGAGTGATAGATGTCTTTCATTATTTCATTAAAGCCATCCTCTATTCTCTGACCGTACTCTTTGCTTTCTATGAATATGTTGCCCAGCCTGTATATATCCATGCTGTGCAGCTTCCTGTCGTCTGCGTTGAAGCTTCCAAGGCTGTACTTACCTCCAACTGCCTTCGCGAGGTCGTGGTCCAATGTGCCGCATGTGGTAATTACCGCATCAAAATACTTTATGGAATCTGCTATCATCCCCCGCAGCCCAGTTGCTATTATATCTGCTGGAAACGATAGGAAGTTGAATGAAGCCTTATCTGCCAGCATCCTTTGCAGTATACCCGCCGCGTCAACCATATGCTGCGCTGAGAATCCTCCAACGCTCTCCATCTCTTCAATCAGATCCTTAACCTCCATGCTCTTCCTCAACCTTATGTCCTTAACATGTCTAGAAAGAAGTTTTTTCCTATTCATTTAATCAATATTTTATCAGGTATATTGGATTGCTATCGAGTTTCTTTTCCCCTCCCAATGCGCTCAACCATATCAGGAATGCATACCCTGCGACATTTCCCCCCAATTTTCTCACCATCGATCCAACTGCGCTTGCTGTGCCTCCGGTGGCTAGAAGGTCGTCAACGATCAGCACATTCTCCCCTTTGCTTATAGAATCCGAATGCATCTCAAGCGTATCGCTTCCATACTCTACTGTGTAATTCTCGCTGATCTTTTTGTAAGGCAGCTTTCCCTTCTTCCTGGCTGGAACAAACCCCAAGTCCATCTCGTAGGCCAGCGCCGCGCCTATCACAAACCCTCTGGCTTCTATTCCTACTATACTATCAATTCCTCTTGCTTTGACTTCGATGCGCTTCCTTAGCTCCTTCACGCAATACGAGAATGCCTCTCCGTCTCTAAGCAGCGGCGTTATGTCTTTGAAAATGATACCGGGTTTGGGATAATCGGGGATATCGCGTATCTTAGAAATAATACCTTCAATTTTCATTGCCTTACCTTTCTGTTTACTATATATACTTTTCTTTTTATATCTTTTTATAATATCTACCAATATAAATAAGGAATTACCATGGATGCAACCAACCTCCCCCGCACTCTTGCAGTAATTCCTGATGGGAACAGAAGATGGGCCGAGCTCCACAAGCTATCCATACTACGAGGATATGGCAAGGGAGTTACAAAGTTCATAGAGTTCAGCGAATGGTGCATGGAGTACGGCATAAACTCAATAACTGTATGGGCATTTTCTACCGAAAACCTGCTCCGCAACAAAAGGGAGGTCAACACCCTGTTCGGTATCTACAAAAAAGTTGCCAACGACAAATCCATACTCAAAAGACTTCATAAGAACAGGACTAGGTTAAACATAATAGGCAACAAATCGCTTATACCGCAGGATCTCAACGCAGCACTCCAAAAGATAGAAACGGAGACATCTGCATATTCTGAGAGGCAGATCAATATGCTAATAGGATACGGCGGAAAAGATGATATATTGCATGCAGCTAAAAGCGTAGCAATGCGACCTTCAGAGATAAATGAAGAGACAATAGGCGCAGGGCTAATATCCTCACAGGTACATAACATAGATTTCGTGATAAGGACGTCTGGGGAGAAAAGGCTCTCCGGATTCCTGCCATGGCAGACCTGCTATTCCGAGCTATATTTCTCTGACAAGCTATGGCCTGACTTCACCAAATTTGATCTGCATTCTGCGCTGCTCGAGTATGCAAGCAGGGATAGAAGATTTGGTAGGTAATCTCGGTGCCTGACAGGAACAAGGATGTCACAAAGTTCTCAAGATACTTCTCCATTGGCGTCCCAGGGGTGCCGCTTCAGGCGCTGATCCTTATTCTTATAGGCGCAATAGCCGGCGGATCTTCCGGACTGCTCATTCACCTTCATAGCGGCAGACTTGCATATTTTCTAGAAGCCGGCATAGGTGCAGGCATAATGATTATCAGCCTTCCAGCAGCACTGACTGTAATAATAAAGAAAGTCTCGAAAAGAAGACTGAAACTCAAGCATGCTTTCTTCGGCGTACTAGTTATTTCATCAGTATACGCTGTGCTTATAATCTCCAACGCTGCGATCTTCGCGCTTCTTAACAAGCCCCTCATAGCTTACCTGATGCTAATAGTAAGCAATGCAGGCATCTACGGATATTGGTTCATAGTTGACAGGGTTGTGATGTCCAGCAAGAGAAAGCCGCTAATACTTGCAGCTGTGCAGCCCGTGCTTAACATATTCTTCTTCCTGCCTGTTGGGAAATACATACTTGACCTGGACATATCAGTATTGCCTTCCCTGGTAAAACTTTGGGCAGGCATGACTGTGTTCATGTGCGTTGGATACGCAATACTTTTCTTTATAGACAGGCCTGCAAAGAAGGCGATAAATATGAGCGGAGTTGATATACTCTCTGCCATGGTCAGCCAGTGGCTATACGACATAACAAACGAGGCAAACATTTTTCACAATCTATCTACGAAGAAGGACATAGACCTAAAAGTGCTTGCAATAAGAGGCAGGAATGGCTTAAAGGCAGTATTCGCAAAGCCAAGCATACACTACGGGCCGTTTGCAGGTGCAGGCGGAAGCATAGCAACGGAAGTTATGGGCAAAGCAATAGCTGGAAAGTACAAGGCAACCCCTGTAATCATGCACGGCGCAGTGAACATGGAAGACAATCCTATAAACAAAGAGCAGGTCTACAAGATATCACGCTCCATCACCGGAGCGCTTGATGAAATGCGCCCATCTGACTTCCTGCCTGCCACAGGATCTATCTCGCGCGGCTCTTCGGGCTCCTGCAATGCATTAAGGATCTGCATAGGAAGCGCAAGCATAATAGCGCTGACAAAGGCACCGCTTATAACCGAGGACATGGACGGTGAGGTTGGCCTGGAGCTCGAAGCTCTAGCAGGTGAAAAGGCCATACTTATAGATGCGCATAATTCAAGATTTGAATCCGCAAGCGAAGATGAGTTGAAGGGAATATACAAAGGCAGCAAATATATCAAAGCATACAGGGAGGCAATAGGCCTTACTTCTTGTGTAAGCAAGAAGCCGCTGTTATTTGGCTCATCCCACGCAATGTTGAAGAATTCGATAAAGAAAGATGACATAGGCAATGGATATACTGCTCTCTCCATTTTCGAGGGCGGAGGCAAGAGGTTCTGCCTTGTCTACTTCGATGCAAATAACATGCTCCCGGTCTTCAGGAAGAAGCTGATTGAGCACATACGCGATAAATACGGGATGGATTCAGAACTATGCACTACTGATACACACTCTGTAAACACTCTCTCCCTGCCTGCAAGCAACGTTATAGGGCGCCATACGAAGCCATCTGAGGCATTACCTATAATAGACTCAATGATCGAGGAGGCTCTCAAAAACATTGAACCTGTCAGGTATGTCTATCTCTGCACCAAGGTCAAAGGCATAGGGATATGGGGAAGGGGCTCGGCAAACGTAGTAGAGGATATGACGAGGTCTGTGGTGAAGACAGCAAAGAATTCCATACCTATAATAGTGGCGCTAGGGTTCATAGCGGCAGCATGGATAGTATACTTAATGTAATACAAATCAGGATGGTTTGATATATCCTTCCACTTCCCCTTCTTTAAAGAGTCCCTTCTCTACAACCTCCTTGACCCTTGAAGGGTTGTAAGAGAGCTTTATCATGCGGGTATGTCCTCTTATTCCCTTGCCTGATTCATAAGCGGTAATTATGCCCTGCATCTCAAGATCTGCTATATACTTCCTATATAACCTTGAGCTCTTGGGCTCCTTGCCCAGGGATTCTGCAAGCGAGGAATATCTGCTGAAGATGTCACCGCTAAGCAGAAAGGATTCGTCTCCTTGGTCAAGCCTCTTGTACCTGCTGCCATGGGTGGACATTATGGCTATTGCATATAAGACAAGCCTCTGGTGGTCAGGAAGAGTGTTTATTATCTCATAGGCAATGTCCTCCTCTGCAAATTTAGATGCCTCCTGTATCTCCTCTGTGCCTATTGCCTTGCTCCCTCTCTCCTCTGCCAGCTCGCCTGCCTTTGATATTATCTTGAGCGCAAACCTGGCGTCGCCTCCCTCTCTAGCAGCTATCGCCGCAGCCAAGTTTAGGGATTCATCTTCTATCACGCCCTTCTTGAACCCGCTCGCCGCCCGATCCTTAAGTATAGAAGCAAGCTCCACAGAATTGTAAGGCGGGAAGACAAGCTCGTTCTCATAAAGCGTTGAGAGGCTCCTCGGATCCAGCACATCCTTGAATGATACCTTGTTTGATATGCCTATCATGGTTATGCCTCCAGACTTCATGTCGCTGTTGGCCCTTGCCAGCGTGTATATCAAGTCGTCTAGGTCCCTTATCATATCTATCTCATCAAGCACCGCTATCAATATCTTCCCGTCCTCCTCTATCCAGTTTATCATCTTCTCGTATATGTCTGTTACTCCAAATCCTCTCTTCGCGTATATTGGCATATGGTCGCTTGCTATTTTGCCTAGCACTCTATACCTCGAGTTATATATCCTGCAGTTCACATAAGTTATCTTTGCCCGTATCACAGGAATCTCCCTTATCCTATCCATGACCCACTTCATGCATGATGTCTTCCCTGCTCCTGTCTTGCCGTATATAAACAGATTCCTTCCTCTCTCGCCTCTCAGCGACGGAGTTACTGCCTTCTCTATATCGGCTATCTGCTTGTCCCTGAATAGAAGATGCTGCGGTATGTAGTGCGGAGATAGCACTTCTCTGTTTGCGAAGATGCCTGATTCCTTAAAAAGTTCTGAGAAATGCTCTTCCATCAGATCAGCTTCTTTACTATCTCCTCATATGCCTCCTTTATCTCTATCTCTTCCAAAACAGCTACCTTGCCAGCATCGCTCATCTGTGAAAGCCTGTAATCCATCTTAACTGCACCTAGAAAATCGCATTTAAGTGCCTCTGAAACTTCAATGCCTCCCCTATTTTCCCCATCAGACATATTCTCTATAACTCCGAGGAGCCCTACACCCAGCCTCTTCGCCATCATCCCAGACCTTATTGTATTCACTGCAGCTACGTGCTGCGGCGTGGTCACAAGCACGAACCCATCAAGGTCCAGAAGCTGTATCAGGGAGAGCGGTGCATCAGAGGTGTTGGGCGGCATATCTATTATAAGATAGTCAAGGTCTCCCCATTCGGAATTTTCAAGGAACTCGCTGACCATCTTTCCTATCATCGGCCCCCTCCATATTATCGGCTTCTTGTTGTCATCTACGAAGAGGGCAGTAGAAAGTACCTTTACGCCATCCTTTTCAACAGGCACCAGAGGATATTCCGCATCCTTTATCTCGCTTATGCCAAGGAAAATGCATATGTTTGGGCAGTCTATGTCCGCATCCAAGAGCCCCACCCTATATCCCATCGATTTAAGGGTGAAAGCAATATTTACTGCAGTAGTTGTCTTCCCTACGCCTCCTTTGGCGCTGAATACGCCTATCCTATGCTTTATTCCTGAGAGCTTCTCTTTAATCCTTTTCTTCTGCTCCACTACCTTCAGTATAGATGGGTGGGCGAAGCGCGGCATCTCTCCTTCTACGTTTTTGCCCTCCATGGGTTCAACTGGGAATCTTAATCTTATATAGCTTTTGCTAGAAGCCATCAACGAAGCGAATGGCTGCGCTTACGCAACCTCTTCCCCCTACCCATTTTATAAATCTTGCCACATAATGTATTATCATCTTTCTTATTGGTGTGAGTATGTATCCGAATGTACAGGCATATGATCGAGGCGTGATGTTCAACCCTGACGGGAGGCTTTTCCAGGTAGAGTACGCAAAGGAGGCAGTGAGAAAAGGTGCAACATCCATAGGCATGATAGCTAAGGACAGCGTAGTATTCGTAGCGCACAAGAATGTCACAGAGCCATTGGCTATACCATCAACTGTTCAGAAAGTCTTCAGGATAGATGAGCGCATAGGGGCTACATACAGCGGCATGGTGGCAGATGGCCTCCACATTGTGGATATAGCAAGAGGCAAGGCGCAGAACCACAAGCTTATTTTCGAGGATACAAAGTCCATAGAATCCCTGGCAAGCGAGATATCTGGATATATGATGCAGGCAACCCAATACGGCGGTTTGAGGCCATATGCAGTTTCGCTCTTGCTAGGAGGAGTCGACGGCGGCCCAAAGCTCTTCGAGATTGAGCCAGGGGCATCTTTCCTAGGATACAAGGCAGATGCAATAGGCTCAGGAAAGAAGACAGCAACAGAGATACTCGTTAAGGAGTATAAGGACAACATGTCACTTGACGACGCCATAAACCTTGGCGTGAAGATAATAAAGAAGATAAGCGAAGAAAAGCCCTCAAAGGACAGCATAGATATAGGCTATGTAAGCGATGGGCACGAATACCATCTTCTCACTCCTGACGAGTTGCTTAACTACATATAGCAACGCGTTGATACTTATGTCAAAGACTGTGATAGCCAAGTACTCCCAGCACGGAGAGACGTTCGAGATATTTGTAGATTCCGATATGGCCTACGAATATATAACTGGCAAGAGAAAAGACCCTATCTCTGTAATTCAGGCTGAAGAGATCTTCAAGGATGCAAACAAAGGAGAAAGGCAGAGCCAGGACAAGATAAAGAAGATATTCGAGACCACAGACCTTGCAAAAGTGATCGATACGATACTTAAGAAAGGCACAGTGCCAATAACTACTGAGCAGAGGTCAAAGATGGTCGAGGAAAAGAGGAAACAGATTGTAAACATGATAGCCACAAACTCGATAGATCCGCGCACCAGCGCGCCGCACACGGTGCAAAGGATAGAAAACGCGCTGGAGCAGGCAAGAATAGTGGTAGATCCGTTCAAAAGCGCATCTGAGCAGCTTGACCCGATAATAAGAAAGATAAATATGATACTTCCAATAAAATTCGCAACGGCGCAGATAGAAGTTGAGGTACCAGCTGTTTATGCAAACAGATGTTACGGGATATTGAAGCAATACGGTCTTAAGTCCGAAGAATGGACTCAGAACGGATCGCTAAAAGCAAACCTAGAATTTCCAGCTGGCCTCAGAGAAGAGTTCTTCGAGAAAATAAACGGTGCGACTAAAGGGGAAGCTGTTGTTAAAGTAAAGGTATGATAGGATGAGAACAATTTTGGTACCAGGAGAGCTTATATCAGACAAGACCATGCATGGTGAAGGCATAATTGTGGAGAATGGCAAGAGCTACGCCAGCGTAATAGGAATATACGATTCAGAGAGGCAAGGATTCATACCCCTGGAGAGCATCTGGTCTCCCCAGCAGGGTGAGAATGTAGTTGGAGTAATAGATGAAGCGAAACTAAATACCTATAATGTGAACCTGCATTCGCCCTACAAGGGAGTAATAATCTCAAAGTATGCCGAAGGTGGTCTATCCAACGGTGACATAATAGAAGCGACTGTCCGCGGTCTTGACAAGACTGGCGTCGCAGTCCTCGTCAGGCCAAGAGTCTTAAGAGGGGGGAAGTTGATCAGCATAAAGCCATCAAAGATACCTCGCGTTCTGGGTAGGGGGAACACGATGATAAAGCAGATAAGCGATTATACAAAAACTAGCATCTCGATAGGCATGAATGGGGTGGTATGGCTTAATGGCGGTGACATAGACCTTGCAACAGATGCAATTGAAAGGATCCAGAGTGAGGCGCACATAACCGGCCTCACAGAGAAGATAGGGGAGATGCTTAAGTCAAATGAAAAGCGATGATATCATGGAAGAAGAAATTGAACTTATGAAAAACGGCAAGAGACTTGACGGAAGGGGTCCGGGTGACTTGAGACCCATGAGCATCACTGCCAATGTGATCAAAAATGCAAATGGCTCTGCATATATGGAATGGGGCAACAACAGGATAATTGCCGCAGTATATGGGCCAAGCGAGGCTCTGCCCAAGCACACTGCCAATCCTGACAAGGCGGTAGTGAAATGCAGGTACATGATGGCACCGTTCTCATCCATTTCAGAACATGGGCGGCCTGGAATGAACAGGCGGGCAGTAGAGATATCCAAGGTTACCAGGGAGGTCTTTGAGCATGCCATATTGGTTGACAAGTTTCCAGGATGTGAGATAAACATATACATAGAAATTCTGCAGAGCGATGGCGGAACAAGGGCAGCTGGCATAACATGTGCAGCAGTTGCACTGGCTTCATCAGGCATACCGATGCGCGACATGCCATACTCGGTATCAGCAGGAAATATAAACGAAACTGTCGTTATCGACCTTAATATGATAGAGGATATGGCTTCAGACGCAGACATGCCTGTTGCGATACTACCTAGAAACAACGAAGTAGTACTGCTGCAGATGGATGGCTCGTTCACAAAGGAACAGTTCGATTCTGCAATGGAACTGATAAGGAAGTCAGGAGAATACATCTCAAACCTGCAGAAAAAGGCGCTTAAGGAGCCCTATGAGAAAATAATTGATAGATACGCGTGATCATATGTCGATAAAAATGATAACTGAGGAATACGTTTCAGAGAGGCTTAAGAAGGGCATAAGGGATGAGAAAAGGGGCCATTTCGATTACAGAAAGATCAGCATAAAGACGGGCACAATGCCAAATGCAGAAGGCTCTGCAGATGTACAGCTTGGAAACACCCGCGTGCTTGTTGGCGTGAAGATAGATATTGGTGAGCCGATGCCTGACAACCCTGGAGAGGGCACTATAATAACATCAGCGGAACTACTGCCAATGGCATCGGAGAATTTCGAGCCTGGCCCGCCATCTCCAGAATCCGTTGAGGTATCCAGAGTGATAGACCGCGGCATACGCGCAGCTGGCGTAGTTGATACAAAGAGCCTTGGCATAGACGAAGAAACAGTCTGGAATGTGTACCTTGACATATATGTGCTCAACTACGATGGCAATATATTCGATGCAGGCAGCCTGGGAGCAGTTGCTGCGCTGCTCACCTCAAAGATGCCCAAATATGATAATGGAAAAGTTATCAGGGACGAGAAGATGGGCAGGCTAAAGACGAATGGGATTTCTACGTCATGCACCTTTGCAAAGGTTTCAGGAGCCATCCTACTAGATCCCAATGGAAATGAGGAATTATTCGCAGCTTCAAGGCTTACGGTCTCAACAGATGAGAATCGCATACGCGCAATGCAGAAAGGCCTTGGGGGATACTTCACACAGAATGAACTTGACAAGGCAATAGACGTTTCCTTTGAGAAATTCGGCGCTCTAAGGAGCGTAATAAAGGAATCCATAGGTGATTGATTTGGCTAACAAGAGCATAAGATATGGGGTAAACCTGCGCAAAAGAGAGGCAGCAGTTATAGCGCAGAAGAACGCGAAGTACAAATGCGATGTCTGCGGCAAAAACGCCGTAAGGCGCGTAAGCACTGGCATATGGAAGTGCAAGTACTGCGATGCCGTTTTCGCAGGAGGGGCTTACACCCTAAAGACTACTGCCGGCGAAACAGTCTCAAGGCTGCTTTCCGGCAAGACATAAATTTGTTGCGTGATAAAAATAAGTCTGATGGCGTATCATTATGGTGCGAATAACCTACTCTCCTGCGGAAGAATTGGTAGTGCATGAGGCAGTAGAAATGACAAAGGATGATTTGCTAAGGGAGAGAATAACTCCTGCAGGAACAATACCTCTCTACTGGTGCAATAGCATACTCTTCAGTTTCTCCTCCTTGCCTATGACCGATGACATTGTCAAGGACTACCTACGCGGCAAGATACACTGGCTTG
>JAJYXO010000023.1 GCA_021801765.1 Microcaldota archaeon
TCGCATTGCCTGATGACGGAGGGCTTACAACGTTTGTTGTAAGAGGCGATGCCATTGCTTTAGCTGCTACAGAAGTCGTATTCATTAGATTTGGCAGGAAAGGCAGAGAGACTGGAGTGTTAGCAGACTTAGAAGCTGACATTCCTGGAGAAGGAGATGAAGGCGCTGCAAAACCGTTGAAAGATGGGAATGAAGCAGCATGGGAAATAGAAGGTATGGATAAGGACAAGAGAAACATGGCAGATATAAGGAAGATTGTAGTTTTTTTACCCACGGTTTACTCCTCTTTCAGTTATTTTTCTGTCTATCATAGGAACTTATAGTTTTAAATTTATTCTTTAAAATGTAAAGTTTAAATAGGCGCGTATAAGTCAGGTTTCCACATTGCCCAATTCACTGCATAGGAAAGAAGCTTCATTTCTTTTCGGAACTTAGCTTGTGCAATTCCTCAAGATAATCCTCAAATTCAACGTCTTCTTCCATGTAGTACATGACCCAGTAGGCGCGGAGAAGCTGGTTGTATGCGAATAGGAAATATTGCACCTTTGCATCTTGAGATTCGGATTTTACATAGGCATATTCTCTATCCCTAGGCCTCTCCCATATCTGCCATCCTTCGCTGTAAGTTGCTATCATCTTGTTGAGCTCTGCATCTTCTATATTCTTTACGAAGCACCACTGGAGATAGGAATCATTCTCACTCCCTAAGACACCGTTAAGGAATTTCGTGTAGGAGCTGCTCAATTCTATGTTCTTCTCATCTGAGAAGCAGAATAGCTTCTCAAGGCGGATCTCTCCTTCAACTTCCGTGCCATTGAACTGCTCCTTGATTTTATCGTCGCTAGGCACAAGTATCATGTATTGGATGTTAAGTTCTTTCAGTTTCTCAAATAATTCGCTGTTGTATAGCTCTTTTCCAAATATGGAGAATATGACTTTTCCAATGACATGGTTTTTCTGTAGCTGCCCATTGATGTAGTTTATATCCTTTATGGCGTTGTTTCCTACCTGTGCAGGTATGCTGAAGACAGGGAGCATCATCGAATCGTCGAAGACGCTGCATGTCAGGAATTTGAATTTTTTATTTGGTCCTAGGCCCTTCCAGTCGTGTGCAAGCGTGTTGTCAAGCGCTCCGAAATAATCTTCCTCGGTGTAATCGAATGCCGCTATTACCCTCTTGTTGAATAGAGCAACATGCTTTGTTATGGCAGAGGTTGAAGCCACATACGAATCCGCAATATCATTTAGCGTGGAGCTGCCTATCTCTGAATATAGCTGCAGCAGAGCATTGCTAGTGTTGGCTGCAGGTGAGCCTGTGGTTGAGGCTTCTAGCAGCTCTGCGTTGTAGCCTGCGCTGCGCAGCATATCTTGCGGATGTGAGAGATGCAGTATGTTGTTTATGAACATTTCGAGGCTATTCAGGGTTTTTGGGTATGTGTCTGTAGGAGGCTCCCTTATAGACGCCAGAAGCTGATCCTTTATCTCTTTTTTATCAAATATTTCGCGTGGGGCTTTATGGACTTTTGTAGCATGCTCTATTATCTTTTTTATAACATCCTCGGTAGTATCTGCCTCTGCAATATAATTGCATGGCGTTTCCATATGCTGGCATGATAGCCTCTTTGGCATTTCCCTTACCATTTTGGTATTGGATGCTTACTGTTATTAAATTTTTGTTTTATTGCGTTTATGCGCAAAGTAGAAAACAAAATAAAAAACAAAAAGAAAAAGAAGGAGTGAAATTCACTCCATGTTTGCCATTCCGCTTCCTACGAATGCCAGCACGAAGCCTATTATAGATGCGAGGAAGAAGGTAGCATTGCCCGCAGTCAGTGCGACAAGTGAGAATCCCCCTATCACTGACGCGCATAGCGCACACTTCGAAGTTTTCCAGTTTGGCGCGCTGAGGTTAGCAAAGCTTACAAAAAAGAGCGCTATTGCGCTTATCACCGCTGCTCCGTAAAGGAGGGGTAGCCACAATGTTGCAGCTGCATTCCATACCGGGTTCATGTATGACGTCGCCATGCCTGCGAAGACTACTGCCAAATAAAAAAGGCTGCCCACGAATTCGAGGGCGAAGACGCCGCTCTTTCTTTCTTTTGACTGTTTTGCCATCTTATCACGCAGAACATCAAGATTTCAAGGTTCTTAAGCATTTCCATGGAAATTCGTTAGATGACGTGACTATTCTTTGCCCTTAAGAAGCTTACCGTATAAGTAGCCGCCTATCGCCTGTATAGTCCCTCCGATGAAGAGAGGCAGGGGCAATGAGAATTCCATCAGAGCACCGCTGAGGCCGGAGCTTGCCTGGGAGAATCTGTTTACGCTGCCTTGTATGCCTGCAGCAGAACCGTAATCCTCCCTATGGATGCCCCTTATGTTTACTATGCTCCTTGATGGCGAACCGAAGCCAGCCATATACCCCCTTATTGCGTAGAATATTGTTGCAAGTATAAAGCCTATCTCTCCGATAAATGGGGTAAATGCCATTAGCACTAGCAGTATGCCGTTGGTTATGCGCGTCCTTGAGGCTACATTGAGCGCGTTGGACCTGTGGGCATACCTACTGGAGATGTATGCGCCAATGGCAGTCGCTATGTTGGAGAGCACGAATAGTATGCCTATCTCCATGTTTGATGCCTTGAACGCCACTGAGAGCCAGAGTGGGAGGAGCGTTACGCCAAGGCCTATGCCAACTCCAGCAAAGGTATTTGCAGCTATGACCCTTTTCATGTAGTCGAAGCTTACCTTCTTCATCAGCCTCGTGCTCTTTATAGGCCTCTTCTCCTCTTCTACAAAGAGCAAAGAAATGAAAGAGAGCAGTATGAGCAATGCAGAGACAATGAAGAAGAGCCTGTATGCTATTGAAACGGAGGAAAGATGAGGATAGAGTGATGCAAGATAGATGTGGAAATAGAACTCTGCAACCAGCATGGCTGCGCCGATTATGCTAGATATGGCAGATGCAGTTGTAAGTACGCCCATCTTGTGCACCCTTGTATCATTTTCCTTGTAGTTGCTGGCTATGAGAGGAGTAAGGCCTGGTGAGAATGTGCCTCTTAGGCCTCCGGCTACGCCGCTTAGCCCGGTGATTATTACTGCGGTGGATATGAGGAAAATATTGTGCGTGGCGAACCATAGCAGCATTGCACCTGCCATTGGAGGCACCTCGGATAGGAGAAGCGCCTTCTTGTATCCCATTCTGTCCCCAAGGAAGCCCAAGGCCATCACAAGCATGGAGTTGAAAATCACTACACCGAATATGATGAACCCTATGCTTAGTACGCTTACATGAAGGACCTGGTTTAGGTAAAGCTGCGCCACAAGCGACATATATACGACTGCTACGCTCCTGAAGATTCTCGATGATATGAGGAACTTGAAGCCTTTGTCTTTGTACATCTTAAACACGTGATGCCGGGGTTTGCAATCTACTTGATATGGATTGATAGCAAAAGTTTATTTGCAGTGTTATGATTTTCATATCCAGGTATAAGAGATGCAAATTACATAGGAGGAATAGATAGTTTGAGTATAAGGGTGTCAAGGTGTGATGGGGATTTGGTGGGAATTAAAAATCAGCACACCTTAACACGCTAGTTTCTTCAATTATTCAGATATATATACCTTTCTGGGAAAGTTGGGAAAGTAGCGTGATTGGCGTTTAGCTGCATGCGTAATTGACAATGAAAACCAGGGATACCTATCCTTCAGAAATTGGAATTGCGGATTGCTGGACAAAGATATATGAAGATGAATAACAGATTCTATATGAAGGCATAGATTCAGGCAAGATGTTGCATAGCCTATAGAAAGTATAAAGTTGAGCCTTGATGGTGTAGCGGTTAGCATATGGGACTGTGGATCCCAAGGCCCGGGTTCGATTCCCGGTCAAGGCCATTTTTACCGTCGTAGATTCAATATATTTAGGGGAAATCTTTTTGGAGAATACTTTTATATACTTAAGCATTCAATGTCTACATTGGTGGGTAAAATGGGAATGGAAGAATTAGCCGAAGGTGAAATGTACGACGTACGGCTGAATGCGCGCAACCCTAAAGGCGAAGGCATAGGCAGGATAAACAACATCATTGTTTTTGTCAGGGATGCCAAGGCCAGGATAGGGAAGATACACAAGGTAAGGATAACCAAACTCTACAGGACTTTCGCGTACGCTGAACTGGCAGAAACTGCAGAAATGGTAAGTATTTTATAGATAGCGGTTTATTTTATTATGTATTAATTTTTTTCATCACTCACTTTATGTTAGACAATGGTGGATAAATGGATAGAGATTTCAAGGAGTTTTACGAGAACGTCAAGCATGGGACTACTACCCTGGGAGTTATATGCACAGACGGAGTAGTCATGGGATCTGACGTTAGGGCCACCTATGGCAATTACATAGCTAGCTCTGAGGCAGTTAAGATACACAAGATTGATGATAATCTTGGAATGACAATTGCGGGAGGAGTCGGCGACGCAGAGTACCTGGTAAAAATACTAAGGGTGCAGAACGAACTTTACAGGATGGATGAGTCGAAGCCGCTTTCGCCCAAGTCAGCGACATCGATATTGTCAATCATACTCCAGGAGAACAAAATGTTCCCGTATATGGTGCAGCTGGTGATAGGAGGGCTGAACAAGGGTGTCCCGGAGATCTACAGCATAGACCCTTATGGAGGATACACGAAAGAGTCAAGGTTTGCTTCTACAGGGAGCGGGTCGGTTACTGCGCTGGGATACATAGAAAGCGTATACCGAGAAGATCTTTCAACACAGGATGCAGCAAAGCACGTTGCGAAGGCGCTTAGGATAGCAATGAAGTGGGATTCTGCTACAGGGGATGGGATAAAGCTGGTTTCGATAACGAAGAAGGGATACAAGGAGTACACAAACGATGAGATAGAGAAGTTTGCAAAGTAGCTTTTCGCGTTACCTGCAGTCAGCAGATGCTTTTCAAGGTCAAAACTAGTAATGTGATTGATTGAACGATGAGGAAGAGGACAGAAAGGTTCTGGATAAAATAATGGAGCTCATGCCTCCTCAGGCAGGGCTTACAAAGGATGGCATTGAATTTGAAGGTCCGGATATAGCAGTCTACGTGAAGGACGTTTCTTATGTGTATAGCGATGAGAGGATAATTAGGAATATCTCAGCTGCAATAAAGAAGAGAATAATAGTAAGGAGCGATCCGTCCTCACTTATGGATAAGGATGAGGCACTCAAGAAGATACTTTCAATAATACCTGCCGAGGCAGGCGTGAGCGATGAAGGCATAAAATTTGTGGAGGAGTTCTCTCAGGTATACATAGAGGCGCAGAAGCCAGGGCTTGTTATAGGCAAGGCAGGAGGCACGCTTATAAAGATAATAACAGAGACGCATTGGGTGCCAAAGGTGCTCAGGACCCCGACTATGAACAGCGATGTAATAAAAGGGGTCAGGCAGCTGACTTACAAGGAGAGCGAATTCAGGAAGAGGTTCCTTACGACTATTGGCAAAAAGATCAACAGGCCTTTCGTAAGAAGCGAATGGCTTAAGGCAACGGCACTTGGAGGCTTCAAGGAGGTTGGAAGAAGCAGCCTGCTTCTCGAGACCAACCGCTCCAAGATAGTTATAGACTGCGGCATAAGCCCTGAACCGGGCATAAAAGGAGTAGAGGCAAATGCAGGGGAGAACAAGGCTTTCCCCTACCTTGACAGCGCAAACATAACTATTAACGACATAGATGCAGTTGTTCTTACTCACGGCCACATGGACCATATGGGCTTCGTGCCTTACCTCTTCAAATTTGGATATACAGGCCCTGTTTACTGCACGCCTCCTACGAAAGACCTTGCAGCGCTGCTGCTCTATGATTACACAAGGCTTGTGCAGAAAGCAGGGGGAACGCCGCTCTATGGCGAGAAGGACATCAAGGCAATGCTGATGCATATGGTTACAAGGGACTATGGAGAGGTCACAAATGTCACCGACGAGATAAAGCTCACTTACCATAACGCAGGCCACATACTTGGCAGCGGCGTGGTGCATCTGCATGTAGGAGAAGGCATGTACAACATTGTGCATACTGGGGATATGAAATTCGGCTTCACAAGGCTCTTCGAGCAGGCAGATACAAGGTATCCAAGGATAGACGCCCTCTTCATAGAGAGCACATACGGAGGCGCAAGGGATATAACACAGGACAGGCAGCAGGCGGAGATAGACCTTATGGACTCGATAAAGAGGACTGTGGAAGGAGGCGGAAAGGTACTTATACCGCTCTTCGCAGTGGGCAGGAGCCAGGAGGTCATGATGGTAATGGAAAACTACATGGTCAGCTCGCCGCAATACAAGCTGGGCGTTCCTGTCTTCCTTGACGGCATGATACTGGAGGCAAGCGCCATACACACTGCTTACCCAGAGTACCTGAAGGCAGGGCTCAGGCATAGGATACTCAGCAACAACTCCCCATTCGAGAGCGAGATCTTTGAGGTAGCCAAAGGGGAGAGGAGCGAGATAGTAGACAAAGGCCCTTCCGTAATACTTGCAAGCGGAGGCATGATGAATGGAGGGGCGAGCCTTGAGTACTTCAAACTGCTCGCAGAAGATCCGAAGAACATGATAATCTTTGTAGGGTTCAACAGCGCGGGCTCTTTCGGACGAAGACTCCAGAACGGCCTTGCAGAGACAGCCCTTCCTGGAGAGGACGGCAGGATGATGCCCATAAAGGTAAACATGCAGGTCAAGACAGTAGAGGGGTTCTCAGGCCACAGCGACAGGAAGCAGCTACTTAGCTTCATGGACCATCTCAGGCCAGGCGCGAGGAAGGTCTATACGATGCACGGGGAGGAGAGCAAGTGCGAAGACCTTGCAAGGACCATAGCAAACAGGTTCAGGATAGAGGCCAGGTCCCCGATGAACCTAGACACTATAAGATTCAGGTAACATATCATTCGCATAGATTATGACATCACAAGCTAGCGAAGTCTCTAACCTTCTGGCCTAACTCGATTCGCCAAATCGACTTTTACCAGCGCAGATTGAGGTTTTGAGTTGCATTCGCCAAAAGTTTATATAATATATCTTTTATATATCTATTAGATATATATGAAAATGGAGGTTCAGAGGAAAATATTAGTTATTCTGCCTACAGAAGATGTGAAAGGGATAGAAGAGCAAGTGCGGAGAGGAAGATATGTTACCAAATCTGATTTCTTCAGGAGCGCAGTTAAGCGGCTACTCTACAGTGAAGCAGGTTTTGAAAAACACGACATAGTGCAACAAGGGCAGAATGCTGCGCAGATGCTTACCCGCATGCAAGTACTGAATACGTTAAAGGCAAGAAGAGCAGAGATAAATGACATTGGAATAAGGAAAATAGGCCTGTTTGGATCTTATGCAAGAAACGAGCAGACCGCTGAAAGCGACATAGATATCCTGGTGGAATTTTCAAAAGGCAGGAAAAACTTTCACAATTACATGCGATTGAAGTTGTTTCTGGAAAGAACCTTTAGAAAGAAGGTTGATGTGGTAATAAAAGATGCATTAAGGCAGGAGTTGAAGCAGAACATAATGGATAGTGTAGTTTATGCCTAGAGATTACAAGATTTACCTTAGCGATATAATTGCCTCGATATCGAAGATAGAGGAGTATACGGAAAATATCTCCTTTGAAGAGTTCGCTAAGGAAGATATGAGATCTGACGCGATCATAAAGAATCTGATGACGATAGGAGAAGCTGTCAAGAACGTTCCAAGAAACATAAGGGCGAAGTCACCGGAGATTGAATGGGAAGAAATGGCGGGACTTAGGGATGTGCTAATACATCAGTACTTCGGGGCTGATATGGAGACTGTTTGGGGCATAGTAAAGGACGATTTGCCTAAGCTCAAACGCAACATAGGAGCATTGCTTAAGAAGCTGTAGTTTGGGATGGAAAAGGTCATTTAAAGAGGCGAACCTTCACTACCTTTTTGTCCTCTATTTCCCTCAGTGCGTAGTATGCGACTAGAGAGAGGAGAGCAAGCACCACGCCGAAGACCAATGCTTCGCGCGGCATGCCTATCATGAATGCAAGCACTCCGACAGTGCCCGCTATTGTTAGGTAAGGATATAGGGGCGTTTTGAAAGCTGCTTTCCTCCCATGCCTCCTGAAGTGCATCACTGCGAAGCCTATAAGGAAATATGAGAAAAGGACTCCGAAATTGCTTATTGCGGCTATAACATAGATGTTGCCTGCGAAGAGCATAAGCACTGCGATTATAGAAGAGAGTATTACCCCGTTCATCGCTACATCCCTATCTTTGTCGTATTTCCGTAAGATCCTCGGAAGAAGGCCGTCTGCGCTTATCTGATATACAGTCCTTGAAGCTCCCAGAATCATTGAGAGAGCAGCGGAGGCAGTTGCTACCAGCGCGCCGATATCGACTATTATCGGCATATATGCAGGCGCATGAGAGTAGGATAGCGCGACAGAGAGCGGATCTGCGTTTATGGTGTACTTGCTGGCAGGCATAAGGGCTATCAGCGCAATTATTACAAGCACATATATCACCATGCTTATTATCACGCTTAGCAATATTGCGTTTGCAGCTCCTTTTGCGCCGTTACGGACCCTGGAGGTGAATGTGCTTACTGTCTGGAAGCCAGAGTATGCAAAGAATATCGCTACGCTTGCATCGAAGATCGCGCCTATGCCCTTCTGCCCATGCGCTGTGAAGAAATTCCCTGCAAAGCTGGAAGGGCTGCGTAAGACTATAAGCATGGCAAAGGCTATGAAGACAATGAGCACGCCTATCTTGAGCATCACAAGGCCAAGGTCGGCATTTGCGGCTTTTTTAATGCCTCTCAGGTTTATGGCTGCAAGCACCGCTATTAGTAGTATGGAGAAGTATACAGACATGGAAGACGCCAGCCCGAATAAGCTGGTGAAGTAGGCTCCGAAGCCTATGGCTATCGCAGAGATGCCTATTGAATAGCTAGAGAAGCGGAATATCCCAGTTATGAAGCCTAGCTCGCTGCCGAAAGCGTTGTAGACGTAGGAATAGGATGCGCCTTTCACATCAGGCATTATTGAGCCAAGTTCGCCCAATTCCATGGCTATTATTATGGCCACAACGCCAACGAGTATGAATGCAAGAAGCGCGTTGGAGCCTGCAAGAGCTATGGCGCTGCCGCTTAGGGTAAAGATGCCTGCGCCTATTATTGCGCCTAGGCCCACAGCAGTTGCTGCGCTTAAGCCTATCTTGGATTTCTCCATGCAATTGGTATACTACAGCATGTTATATTAAGCTGCAGATTTTAGCAGGTTACCAGAGAATTCCTTTATCTGAGCAGTCCAGCTCAGCGCCGCAGTTTAGGCACCTTAGATGGCATGCCTGTATGCTTGTCATCTGCATCCTGCATACGGGGCATCTTTCTCTACCATCTATATCCTGAATTTGTAGGCACACATTGCTCCCATGCTTTCTTTTTACTTTTCATCCTTATATACCTTCCATCCCATTAATGTATTAAGGATAAAGTGATAAGTAAGGAATTTGACACTTGATGTGATTTATCTGCAAAATGCATTCGGAATTGAGTTGGGAGAGATGGTTAGTGACTTCGCTGTTCATAGTGGTGAAGTTTTTCTTTGTTCTCATGCATATAATAGTGAGTAAGATGTATTTATTTCTCTGATAATTTATTTCTTATACTATGACTACATCAAAAAGCGCTTCCTTCTTATGTCTTCAAGTTTTTTGATCACATAGTTAATGTCTTTGTTATAAAATAAATCAATATTATCTTTTATATAATCTTCTGGAAAATTCCACCATTTAATATTCAAAAGTTTATATATTTGTTTTTTGGTGAATCTGTAATACAGGAGTTTTGCAGGTATTCCTACATATACTCCATAGTCATCTAAAACTTGCCTTGAAGTCACTAGTGATTTAGTTCCAATAGTCACACCGTTACCAATAATGCAGCCGCCAATTAGAGTTACATCGTCGCCTATCCAACAATCATTACCTATTGTTATATTCCCATGTTTAAAAATATCTCTGCTTTTAAAATATCTGGCTTTGAAGTTGTAAGTAGATACCAATTTCGTATTATGACCGCCAGCCATAATTATATTCAGTCTCTTACCTATACTGTCATATTTTCCTATAGTGAGTTTTTGACCCACAGCAGATACAATACCTATTGGTCCTGAAGAGTAAGTGCCTACTCCAACTTTGATCTTACATAATGGTCTATCTGAAAATTGTAGATTATTAATATTATACTTTATAACAAATTCTATTTCCCTCTGTCTCTTAATTAGACCATAGGCTAAATTTACAAAATCTTTAAATAGCGGCATTTTTCATCGACCCCCCATTATGAATCTGTGTAAAAATATATTGAACGCTGCTTATCCCTATTATCCAATATTGTAGACTCGTCAAAACCTTTGGGAACTTAAAAATGTCCAATAATTTCGTATTAAAGATAAAATATCGTCTATAATGATATAGATTAACATACTTTGTTGATTTTTGATTTTTCCAAATACAATACTGCCCAGTAAGCTCAGCATAAAGCTTATTCTTGTTTGATATGTTTATACCCACATTCTTAGGAACTTGGTAAATTATAAACTTTGATGTTCGGTTGCTGTGCCCAATAATTCCACTATTTCCTGAGGGTATTTAACCTCCAGGGCACATTGTGTTTTTGGCGACACAATGTATGTAGACAATAGGGATTGGAGTTTGTATAACCAGAGGTTGGCGAACAAGAGTAGGATAGTAACGATATTCCTTAAGAAAATGCCTTGAACTGGAAGGACGAATTAGATAAGATGAATAGAGGGAAACCACAGAAACAGATGTGGAGTAGAAGGATTTTACTCTAGTTTCAAGAGGCAATTTGGAGAATATGTATTCTCCAGAAAATCAGGAAACGTTGAAAAAGAGATAATTGCAAAGACAAACTTGCTGAATTTTTACATAACTTCATAAACTGAGCTAATAGGGAAAATCGTTAGCTTTCTACTCTACAAGGAAAGATTTCTCCATGCAAATGTCTCTCATGTCTAGTATCTATTTTGGAAGCAGATAAGATTTCTAGAGATAGTTATTTTCGTACAAACTCATTATTTGAATGACGGCTAATCTATCATCCTTATATACGTTGCGAAGAAATATTATTCAATACAGGATTATTATTAAACATCGCAATAAAGAATGGTTTCTATGGAGAAGGTATTGCTTACAGGAGCCACGGGGTTTATAGGAAGGGAGCTAGCCAAGAAGTTGCTTGAGAGGGGATACGAAGTCCATGCGCTTGAGAGATATGTAACAGGCAGGTACAACCTTGACTATGATGCAAACCTGATAAGGCATTATGCCAACCTTACAGATTATCCTGCCATCAGGCATATTGTAAAGGAGGTGCAGCCTGATTACTGCATACATACTGCTGCGATAAGCGCCGTAAGCTTCAGTTACGACCATTACATAGAAGTAAATGAGGCTAACTACCTTGGCACAATAAACCTTGCAGAATCATGCTATAGGGATGTGCCGCATTTCAAACAATTCCTCTTCAGCGGAACTAGTGAAGAGTATGGTCTTGCTTTGGAGAAAAAAGAGGATAAGATAAATGAGGGAACTGAGCTAAAGCCAAATAGCCCTTATGCTATCTCAAAAGTGGCCAGCGATCTCTACCTAAGGTACATGGGCATGGCATACAATTTCCCGTATACGATAATGAGGGCTTACAACACGTACGGGAGGATGGACAACAGGCACTTCTTCATAGAGAGGACAGTGACAAATATGCTAAAAGATCCAAAGGGCAAGGTTTACCTTGGAGATCCAGATACTGTAAGGGACTGGGTATATGCAGATGACCATGTAAGCGGTTTTATGTTGGCTTTGGGAAATGATAGGGCAGTTGGCGAAACCATACAGCTCTGCACAGGAAAAGGTTATACTACAAAAGAAACGGCTGAGTTGATAGCAAAACTGACAGGGTTCAAAGGAGAGATATCATGGCATGCAACGCCGCAGAGGCCTCTTGATGCAAGGGTACTCGTCGGGGATTATTCCAAGGCTAAGAAGCTTCTCGGATGGGAACCTAAGTACGGGATTGAAGAAGGCCTTAAGAAGACAATAGAGTACTGGAAAGGCAGATAGAACGTGGTATCTTATTGTA
>JAJYXO010000060.1:0-7966 GCA_021801765.1 Microcaldota archaeon
AGAGCGGGAGAGATAAAGGAAAAGATAAAAGGAGGGAAGAGGCTTAATCTGCTGGATGGAAAAATTGTAGGCCTCCTTTTTGAGAAACCATCGACAAGGACAAGAGTCTCTTTTGAGAGCGCTTCGATACTGATGGGGGGGAATCCAATATACATGGCAAGGTCTGAGCTTCAGCTTTCCAGAGGAGAGCCTGTAAAAGACACTGCACGCATACTTGGAAGCTATCTTGACATCCTCGTCGTACGGGCCTTCGAAAATGATACCATAGTAGAGCTCTCCGAATACTCTGGATTGCCAGTTATAAATGCGTTGAGCGATCTAGAGCATCCTACCCAGCTGGTATCTGATATGCTAACCATATATGAAGTTAAGAAGAGGATAAAGGGGATAAAAATTGCATACATAGGCGACGGAAACAACGTTGCTAACAGCCTCATACTTGCAGCAGCAACAGGAGGAGCAAATGTCACCATTGCATGTCCTGAAGACTATGAGCCAGATAGCGGAGTGTTGGCAAAGGCATTGAAGGTTGCGAAGAAGACAGGTTCTGAGATAGAAGTGACGCATGATGTAGCCAAAGCATCTAAGGATGCGGATGTCTTCTATACAGACGTATGGGTAAGCATGGGGCAGGAGAAGGAGGCAGAAAAAAGAGCGAAGGCCTTCAGAGGCTACCAGATAAATTCCAAGGTAGTGGCTATGGGGAAGAAGGATGCTGTAGTAATGCACTGCCTGCCTGCGCATCGCGGACAGGAGATAACTGACGAAGTCATTGAGGGCAGGCGTTCGGTGGTATGGCAGCAGGGAGAGAACAAGCTTTATGGCGCTGCTGCAGTGCTTGAGCTTGCTATGAAGGGAAAGGCGAGGTAGTGCAATGAAGATGCTCATCGCGCTGGGAGGCAATGCCATATTGAAGGAAAGTGAAAAAGGGACTTTTGATGAGCAGAAGCATAATATAAGGTATACTGCAAAGCGGATAGCAGAGATAATAAAAAAAGGGCATAGCGTAGTCATAACGCATGGAAACGGGCCTCAGGTCGGAGAGATATTGCTGCGATATGAACTTTCGAGGGAAAAACTGCCAGTCATGCCGCTGCCAGTTTGCGGAGCAGAGAGCCAGGGGATGATGGGATATATGATAGAGGAGTTGCTTGATGCGGAGCTATGCAAGCTTGGCATAAAGAAGGATGTTGTCTGCTTGATTACAAGGACTGTTGTAGATAGAAAGGATCCGCATTTCAGGAAACCTTCAAAGCCAATAGGCCCGTTTTATTCTAAGGCAGAGGCATTTAAGATGGCGCACGAATATGGATGGAAACTTGTTGAAGAAAGCGGAAGATACAGGCGCGTGGTGCCTTCTCCGATGCCAATAGATATAGTGGAACTTGATGCGATACGAAGGCTTTCGTCGGAAGGCAAGGTTGTAATTTGCTGCGGGGGCGGAGGCGTGCCTGTTGTAAGGAATAGGAAGGGGCTTGAAGGTGCAGGTGCAGTTATAGATAAGGATTTTGCATCTTCGCTACTTGCCAGAAAGCTCCAAGCAGATAGATTCATAGTGCTCACAGATGTAGAAAGTGTCTTCCTGGACTATGGGAAACTGACGCAGAGGAAATTAACCACTGCGACAGCAAGTCAGCTGCGCAGGTGGGTTTTGGAAGACCAGTTCGAAGAAGGCACCATGAAGCCGAAAATAATTGCAGCGGCAGATTTTGCTGAGGAGACTGGAAAGGTAGCGATTATCGCAGCGCTGAAAGATTTGAAGATGGCAGTGAACGGGAAAAGAGGCACCGTAATAACGCCTTAGGAGAGTTGCATGGAAGGCCGCATAAAAGCAGAATGGGAAAAATTGAGGAGAGTAGTTATACACAGGCCAGGAATAGAGATGTTTTTCGGATTGCTAGACCCTGAAGCCTCGCTCTACGAGCGTGCATTCAGCCAATCCAACGCACTGAAAGAGCACGATAAGCTGGTATCAACATTACAGAGCGAATTCGGAGTGAGCGTGGATGGATTCTGCGAAACGATATCCAGATATGCAGGCAGGGATAAGAAGGCGAAAGAGATGCTTGTTGAGACTGCCATTGAGCATGTGGAGTTCATAGGAAACAAAAAAGAGGTAGCGCTTGCAAAGAAGGAGATGACACTCAATGTAGACACCTATGACCTGGATTATTTCGTTAACATAATATTGCTCAGGCCACGCGTTGCGCTGAAGAAGAACAAAAATGGAGCGGAAGCAATACATATTGACATTACTGCAAGGGATCCGCTGGTTAATCTCTATTTCATGCATGACCAGCAGGCAGTGACAGACAAGGGAATATTCCTATCAAGAATGTCAAAACCACAGAGAAGACATGAGCCTGCGTTTGCCGGCATGCTATGGAAGATGATGAAGCTGGATGTAGTACACAAGTGCGAAGCCCCTGGCACTTTCGAGGGAGGGGATTTCATGCCTATGAAAGAGTTCGCCTTGATTGGATGCGGAGATAGGACCAATGCGAGAGGAGCTGAGCAGATGCTTAAGCATGGGCAATCATTTCCAGAAGTAGGAATTGTGCACCAGCCTACCCATCCTCTGATGCCTGGAGGTAAATCTGACCCCATGGTCAACATGCACCTTGACACCTATTTCAATGTTGCAGGCAGTAATATCGCCATAGGCTCAGAGCTCCTGCTTAAAAGAGCCGCAGTAGACGTATATGTCAAAGATGGCAATTCCTACAAGAAGGATAAGAAAGGGACAAACCTTTTCGATTACATTAGGGGTAAGGGCTTCAGCATAATAAACCTCTCTACTCTGGAGCAGATGTCCTATGCATCCAACTTCCTCTGCATAAAGGACCACACTATATTGGCAGTGGAAAGCGAGTCAATAGTGAAAAGCGTGCTGCGCAACCTTGAATTCAAGGCAAGGCTGGATAAGAAGCGCTATGGCGCCTTGCTCTCTCAGGCAAAGAAGGATTACAATGCTTTCCTCAGGTCAGAACAGATGTTCCCGCACAAAAAAGAGATAGGCCAAAATGGAATAGACTTTTATGCCATAGACCTGAAGAATGTCACGGGAGGCTACGGAGGGGCGCACTGCATGACAGCTGCAATAGAAAGAAATTGAAGGGCCTTTTTAGGAAGTAGCGTTTTGTGCATGCGCAAGCTTTATTAAGTTGTCCAAAGAATCCATTATAACTCGGTTATAAGCAGCAGCTTACTGCGCGGGTACATGTATGATCAATTATATAATAACCATTGCGCTCTCGCTAGTGATGGGTTTATCAGTTTTTCTCTCATGGCCGATAGTTTCTAGGAAAAACATAAGCCTGCGGAGGATGCTTTTCTACAACGCATTTGCTGCAGGCATACTTGTTTTCCTGCTGATGGACATTTACGGAGATGTAGCTTCGATATTCAACAATAGCAACATAACCAATCCTATGGAGCTGCTCTTCATAGCAGCATTTGCAATTTCATTCCTCTTCTTGGTCTATCCGAGGAGCAGCAGGGATCCTGAAGAGAACCCCAAGAGGACATCAGTACTCTCAGCGATAGGGATAGGCTTCCAGAATCTTACAGAAGGCCTGGTCTTCGGTTCAGCCGGGGCTGCAGGCATGGTGCCACTCTATATAGTTTCCGTAGTAGGATTCAGTCTGCAGAATACTACTGAAGGGTTCCCGATAGCGATGCCGCTAGTTGCAATGAAGCAGAAGATAGAGAAGAGATTTATCGCTGGGGCATTCCTGCTAGGAGGGATTCCTGCAGTAATAGGCACGCTTATAGGCCTGGTTTTTTTCTCTAATACGTTTATAATATTTTTTGATGCGCTGGCTGCCGCTGCGATACTCTATGTTACTCTGGTGCTTTTCCACGTGAACATAAACAAGAGCAGGGCAAAGGACAGGAGAGAGATGAGCAGCCTTATGTGGCTCACATACAGCGGCATTCTGGCGGGATTTGTAGTTGCATTCGTGATAAATTACATTGTTGTAGTACAGTGAGATGCGACATGAAGATAATTGTAAAAGAAGACTACACTGAGATGTCAGATGTTGCACTGCGCCTCTTTCTTGATGCCTTCGGCAGATCCAAGGTTATAGGGTTTGCTACAGGAAAGACGCCGCTGAAATTATACAGCAGCATCTCAGAGGCATGCCTGTCAGGAGAGATATCTTTCAAAGGTAAGATTTCATTTAACCTTGATGAATACTGGGGCATTGAAAAGGATGATCCTAGGAGCTTCAGGGAATATATGGAAGCGCATCTCTTCAGGCAGATAGATATCTACAGGAATGAGATACATTTTCCAGAATGTTCAGGAGATCCTGATGCAGCTGCATCTAAATACAGAAGCGAAATCAGGCGCTTTGGGCCTGTTGACTTTCAGATACTTGGAATAGGCGCTAATGGGCACATCGGATTCAATGAGCCAGGATCAGGGCTGAGCTCAGAAACCAGAGTTGTAAAGCTCTCCGAGAGTACAATTAAGGCAAACAAACCGCCTTCTGAAAGAGCGATAACGATGGGGATAAAAGAAATATTAGGATCGAAGGAGATAATGGTTATGGCATCAGGCAGGGGCAAGCGCGATGCGCTCTGCAAAGCGCTGCAGGAGAATCCTTCTGAAGATGTTCCTGCTTCGTTCCTCCAATACCACTCCAATCTTACTGTTGTTGCAGATGCAGAAGCAGCAGAACTGCTATAGCTCCGGTTGCTTCGCTTAATGTGGATAGGTTATTTAATATTTCGGAGCGATATGGCTAATTGGATTTGATGGTATTTGTAGACAACATTGCATTCTCCCTGTTTGCCATAAGCTTCGCAGGCTTCATTCTCTTGTATGCGATTGTTGATGTATATTTGGCATATAGGAAGAAGAAAAAGGATTTTTCAGAATATCTCAAAGGGGCAAGCCTGCCGCTTGCGGTGATAGGAGTTTACATGCTCTCAATGGGTCTCTGGGGGCAGTTTGTCTGGCCATTGCCAAGCAGTTACAACATACTCTTCTACGACCCGTTCATCGCATTTGGGATGGTACTTCTCTCTTACTCGCTTGCAGTAAGGTTAGGAGGAGGAATAGACTATGCAGGCTTTCTTGGCATGATGGTAGGAGTGATGACCATAATATACGGAATAGAAGGGTATGGCATCGGGCTTACTTCAGAGCCAATCGCATTGCTCGCGATGTATTTCTTCTTTGGTATAGCTGGCATCTTCTCCTTCCCTGTTTCGTTGATAATGGAAAGGCTTCCGGGCCTTGAGAAGAATGTGTGGTGGGGATGGTATGCTGTGCTTATAATATTCTTCGTTTCTCTCTTCTTTGCAAGCGCCCTGGCAGGGCTTGTCGGCACGCTTGCGATACCGCAGCATCTTCTTAAGGCACCGTGACAAGGCGAGATGTAGAATATATGTAGGCGTTGCGCGTTAGATATAAAGGTTTTACGCTCTAATCTAAAATCGAGAGACATGAAGTTCCTGATGATAATTGCAACGCTCACGCTGATACTGCCTTTTGCAGCTGCATCAGGCTATGGCACATCAAGCATAAGCCTGCAGCAAAGCTCTGTAAGCCTGCTTCGCGGCGGATCATCTGCAATAAATTATACGGTAAGCCTGGCAAGCGGGAATACATGGGGAACAGAGCTTATTGTATTGAATAAGAATGAGCTGGCCTCAAATGGCATATACATTACAGTTTCACCTGCAATGGGAGATCCGCCTTTCTCAGGAAGGTTGACTCTGAGCGTATCGCAGAATGCGACGATAGGCGCAAGCAGCGTGCTATTGGCTGCAACTGGAGATGACCCTTCAGCAACCAATGCAACGCTGACTGTGCTTGTAGAAGCCAGCGGAAATTCTTCTGCAGGAACTACTACTGCCACTATGGCACATAACTTCACCTCCAATTCAACTATAGGCCATAACGGAACTACGCAGCAGATAACAGAGCCACGGTCAGCAGTAGGCAATGCCTTTGGAATCGCGCCGCTTGCAGCTGCAATAGCAGTAGTTGTCATAATAGCAGGGGGCTTGGGAATAATGATAAAGACAGCTTCTGGTAGACTGATACTCGCAGGGGTAGCATTGATACTGGTAGGCACAGAGATATGGATATACGGAGATTACAACGGAGGCCTTATGCAATATATATGGACAGGGGTAGGAATGATACTGATTGGAACAGTTATATGGCTTGTTGGAGACTATAAAGGAGGCCAGTTCTATTCGCTGCGCAAATGAATAAGCACATTTCTCTACTCTCTGAGGCATTTGAATGTTTTTACTGTCTATAACTTCGATTATAAGCGGCTTTGTAAAAGAATACGGTTACGTGGGGCTCTTTGCCCTAATGGTATTAGAATCTGCATCACTGCCTGTCCCCAGTGAAGTCGTGCTGCCAGTAGCAGGTTTGCTCGTTGCCAAGAACCTAATGAATGCTTACGTGGCGCTGGCTGCAGCATTGGCCGGAGGAATGGTAGGCATTGCGATAGATTATTACATAGCATATTTCCTAGGCAAGGAGGTTGTATACAAGCACCTTGGGCTCTTCCACATCGAGAGGAAGAAACTGGATGATTTTGACAGGTGGTTCGAGAAAAATGGGCCGTTCGCTGTATTCATAATGAGGCTTCTGCCGGTGCTCAGAGGATTAGTGAGCTTCCCAGCTGGATTTGCAGGAATGTCCAAGAAGAAATTCTTTGGATACTCGCTTGCAGGCTCAGTAATCTGGGATGTGGTGCTTATGGAATTCGGCTACTACGCGCTAAACATAAGCAGCGGCTATAAAATACTGGCATATGTAGCTGGATTGGGCATACTGCTTTATGCAATATATGCGCTTGCGATGAGGAAGATCAGGAAGAAATCATGAGGCACTGACTTCCTTCCTTATGATGTACTTTTCTACAATCTTTATAACTTGGTCTATTGATTTTCGTATATCCTCCTCAGTCTTAGATCCTGTGCATATTATCTTTCCGTTCTTGAATAGCAGCAGGGCAGTCTTTGGATTGTGTATCTTGCATATCGCGCCTGGAAACTGCTCGGGCTCATAGTCAACATCAGGCGATGCCTTTGCTATGGCGTAGAGGTCAAGTTCAACGCCCAGGTCGGCGCTGGCAACTATGTTCTCTATCTTGAAGTCTGGATGCATTGAAATGCTCTTGTGCTTTGTGTGCGCCATTTGAATCACGCATTTTACATTAAAGTTAAGGTATTTATATGTTTTTCTATAATGCTTACTGTAAATGATGATAAGATGACGGGACGTTCTAATGGTTTGTTCTCAGGCAGGACAAGATATTTGGCGAAGCGCCATAAGCCATCGCAACTGAGTATAACCGATAGGATAAAGGAGGTTCCAGTGGGAAGCAAGGTAGTAATACTTCCAAAGGGAAACACAAAGGACATACCCCATCCAAGATACAGGGGAAGGATAGGAGAGGTCATAGAGAAGAGAGGAAGTGCATACGTGGTAGAAATCAGGGTATCGAAGTCAACGATCAGAAAAATTATAGTACCGCAGGCGCATCTTGAGAAAATAACGTAGAAAGAATTCAAATTATACATTAAACTGCTTTTGCAGCAGTAGCTAATACTTGATTTGTGTTTTCAGTATGCCCTATGAGGCGGCCTAGCAAGTATATAGAATCTGGAATCTCCCTTCAGCTCGAGCAGCACACGGTCAGTAATAAGCTTTATCGGTGCCTGCAGGAGCGGAACCCTTTCCGTTAAGTCCTTGAAGCTATCGAAAGGCTTTTCGTCCCTGGCTTCAAGTATTGCAGCAAGGTGTTTCTTTCCTATCCCGGGCAGCAGCTCAAGAGAATGCATTCTTATGTTCAGGGGAGATGCGTTGTTGAAAAAGTTTACGAATCTCTGTTCGTTCCTGTTTATTATTGAGGCTATGGCGTTTGGGAGTTCATTCTTCGAACCTTCGGTAAGATTTTCATAGAGTATCCTGCCGCGTATCAGCGCA
>JAJYXO010000060.1:7976-11906 GCA_021801765.1 Microcaldota archaeon
TTGCCTATGTATAAGCGCTCCTCAACATTGATCTCTGTGCTTTTTGGGACTACCTCAAGAAGTGTAAATTTGCTCTCTCCGAGCAGCTGTGCAAGCGGCTCGGATCTTACTGAAGAAGATCTGCCTGTTGGAAGATAGTCTAAGACTACGCCGTATTCTTCAAGATCATCTTTCCTTTGAATCTCTTCCACCAGAACAATCCCCTTTAAAGTATCATTTCTTGGAAGCTTTTTCTATTGCCTCCATTGTCTTGCTTATGATCTCTTCATCATAAGTTGCTTTGTCATAAGCAAGGATCTGCTTCAACTGCATCTGTTCCGCAGGCATAACGTTAACTACCATTATAGCGGCCTTTTCGCTTATGCCTAACTTCTCCATCTCAGCCCGGAGTTTCTTTGCATCTTCAGCATCTAACTTGGCAAACTTCTTGGCGTGATCGTAGGCTAACTCCTGCTCGTAGCCCAGAGCGCCTGCTTTTTTCCTCTTTTCCAATATCTCAAGCGCCTCAGGCAGTGAGACCAATTTTCTGTTTTTCTCTTCTTTTCCTATCATATTTGCACCGTAATTGCCAGTAAGGATATTAGCTATAATCCATAATATAAATCTTTGCTAGGTTATTAATCTGTGGTCCGGTGGAGGCAAGCGAAGCGTACAAATCCATACTTCAGGAGATGAAAAAGAAGATAGCAGGCAAAGAGGAGACCATAGAAATGATGTTCGTAGCTGTAGTAGCCAACGGGCATGCCCTGCTCGAAGGAGTTCCGGGAGTCGCGAAGACTACAATGAGCAAGGCTCTTGCAGAGACCATACAGGCAGACTTCAAGAGGATACAGGGAACGGCAGACATACAGGTAAGGGATATTGTAGGGTACACTTACATTGACGAGAAGAACGATCTTAAGGTTGTCAGGGGACCTATCTTCACAAATATCTTACTTGTCGATGAGCTGAATAGGATGCCACCGAAGACTATGAGTGGACTTCTCGAGGCGCTGGAAGAGAGGCTGGTTAGCATAGGAGGGGAAGACCTTGCGCTGCCAAAGCCTTTTATAGCATTCTCAACGCAGAACCCCCTCAAGGTGGAGGGGACTGAACCGCTGCCCAAAGTGCTGGCTGACAGGTTCATAGTTAAGATAGACGTGGACTATCCAAGCATGGAGGAAGAGGAGGAGATGCTGCGAATAAAAGACAGGGGAGAGGAGTACACAGTAAGGAAGATTATAGATACAGGGGAGGTCATCAGGATGCAGGACGAGGCGAGGAAGGTGTCCTTGCCAGATAACGTCGCATCTTACATAACGAAACTGGTGAATGCAACCAGAAAGGACATTCACGTTGTGATGGGAGCAAGCCCAAGGGCAGACATTGCATTCATGCAGTGCGGCAAGGCAAGGGCGCTGATACATGGCAGGAAGGAGGTTACAATAGAGGACATACGCTTCCTGGCGAAGGCAGTGCTCAGCCACAGGATAATCGTCAGGGCTACAGGAGGCATAGGGGTCCATGGGATAGTAGACGGAATACTTGCGTCTATCAAAGAATAATATAACTTGGTGTTTCAAGATGATCAATCAAAACACAATTGGAAGTCACCGGCCTTCAGCCGCCTGAGGATGTCACAATTATGAAACTGAATAAGCTTACGCCTGAAGAAGAGAGAGTAATAGTCCACAAGGGCACAGAAAAGCCGTTCAGCGGGGAATATGAGGATAACTGGAAGAAGGGAGTATATGTATGCAGGCGATGCAACGCCCCGCTCTACAACTCTGATGACAAATTCGACGCGAAATGCGGCTGGCCAAGCTTCGACAATGAGATCAAAGGATCGGTGAAAAGAGTCCCTGATGCTGATGGAATAAGGACAGAGATACAATGCTCAAGATGCGGTGCGCATCTTGGCCATATCTTTGAGGGGGAGGGATTCACTCCTAGGGATGTCAGGCACTGTGTTAATTCGATATCTTTGAAGTTCATACCTGCTAAATGAGAGGCAATAGCGTGGCGAAGGGTATTAAGTCGATAGTATTTGGAGGCGGTTGCTTTTGGTGTACACAGGCAGTTTTTGATATGCTAAATGGAGTTGTAAAAACAACTCCAGGATATGCAGGAGGGCATACCAAGAATCCGACATATGAGCAAGTCTGCAGCGGTGAAACAGGGCATGCGGAGGTAATAAAGGTAGAATATGACACAGGAGTGGCAGATCTCATTAAGCTAATGGAGGTATTTTTCGCTTCGCATGATCCGACGTCTGTAAACAAACAAGGCGCAGATATAGGATCGCAATATCGTTCAATAATATTGTATACTGATGAAAATGACAGGAAAATTATAGAAAATTACATGAAGAGTATTGCCGGGAATTTCAAGAAACCCATAGTAACTGAGGTTAAAAAGCTGGATGCATTTTATCCTTCTGAAGATTACCATAAGGATTATTACAGGCTAAATCCTCTGCAGCCTTACTGCATGCTTGTTATAAGGCCTAAGATGAGGAAGATCTCAAAGGAGTTCGGGCCTATGTTGAAGCAGGCAGAATGATTTTGTCACCTATCCTTATTCTGCGCTTTTTCACATATCCATACTTTATCTCAAGGACGTACTTTGCCTTTTCCCTTGGCCTGTATGTTCTGCAGTTGATTATTGACCTGCAAGGTTTGGCTTCTTCAACTATATCGATAACCTTTCCATGTCTGTCTATCCAGATTATGTCTATGCCTATCCGCATATTATGCATCCATATGCCATACCTGGCTTCCCTGGAGAATACAAAGAGCATCCCTCCGTTCCCAGCAAGTTTCTCCCTGTGCATTAGCCCCAGCATCTGCTTTAGAGGCGAATCTGCAACATCGACACTTAGCTTTTCCCCATTGCAGCTTACTGTAGCTGATTCGAACCTGAGAACCTTATAGAGCAACAGCGAAATGCACATGTTATCCAACTACAGACTGGCTCTGCTCCCTCATGAATTGCTCCAGGTAAAAAGAGCTGCCTGTGCCTTTTCCAGTTATGCCGCTTCCTTTCCATCCTACGAACGTGTGGAATCCAACTATTGCACCTGTGGTAGCGCTTATCCTCCTATTCACGTAGAGCACTCCAGCCTGCATCCCAGAGATGAAACGCTTTATCTCAGCTTTGTTCTTGCTGTATAGCCCTGCGGTCAGCCCGTATTCGCTGTCGTTAGCCTTGTCAATTGCTTCATCAAATGCCCTATACTCATCAATTACAAGGAAAGGCAGGAAGAGCTCCTCGTGGAAGAGCCTGCTCGCATGGTTTGCTTCCACGATTGTCGGTTCTACATATATGCCTTTCGTGGTTTCAAGTATATTTCCCCCGCATACTACCCTTCCATCGTTCTTTGCAAGTGCAGTGCTAGCCTTGAACCTCTCCAGCGCGCTGGCGCTTATTAGAGGGCCTATGTAGTTCTCCTTCTTTAGCGGATTCCCTATCTTCATCTCCTTAGTTACAGAGAGAAGCCTGCTTATGAATTCCTCCTTCACGGATTCGTTTACATATACCCTCGAACAGGCGCTGCATTTCTGGCCCGAGTAGCCAAATGCTGCGCTGGCAACCCCGTAAGCCGCATCATCAAGGTCTGCGTGCCTTGAGACTATGCAGGGATTCTTGCCGCCCATCTCGACTACAAAGACTTTCTGCAGCCCTGCCGCATAGTTCTTGGATATCATGCCCATCCCGGTTCTCTTAGATCCAGTAAACGCTATTCCTCTGACGCGCTTGTTGGTTACCAGCTCGTCGCCCACCTCGGATCCGCTGCCGGTTATATAGTTGAATACTCCATGAGGCAGCCCTGCTTCGTTGAATATCTCATATATCTTTAATCCGGTGAGCATAGTCATATTATCTGTAGATGATGGCTTGAAGACTACAGTGTTGCCTGTTATCAATGCGGCTGCGCTCATTCCAGTAGAT
>JAJYXO010000053.1 GCA_021801765.1 Microcaldota archaeon
CGTAAGTTTATTAAACTCTTACAATAATGTTAGCGTGTCAAGGTGTATTGTTGCACACCGCATCGCACTGCAGGTACTCAGAATCAAGCAAGATGCAGCAGCATGCAGCAGAAGATCCTGGGCCTTTGGGTAAAAGGCATCATAGAAAATCGCAGAGTGCGATGGAGTACCTGATGACCTACGGATGGTCTATACTCATAATTGCAGTTGTCCTTGGCGCCCTCGCCTATCTCGGAGTCTTCAATCCTCTTTACTTCGCTCCAAAGGCGAATCCAGGAACCTGCCAGGTCTTCAGGCCGAACGGCGCAGGAACTTCATACGACATAAATCTCTTAGGAGTCTGCAACGGTGAAATTCCTGAGTATGTCTCAAGCTTCAACGGACTAGGCAACGGTTTCATAATTGCCGCTAAACCAAATGCAGGCCTCAGTGCGATGACGATTACTTTCTGGATATATCCTACTAACAATGGCTACTGGGGTAACCCTAACAACCCTTGGCAGAATGCGTTAAGTGGCTCAGGCGGATGCTGGAACAACTATTACTTTTACTTGGAATCTGGCGCTAACCCTCCTACAGAAAGCTGGTCAATAACCAATACTCTCGGCGGGCAGTATCGTGACTTTCCATCTATTCCTATCCTTCCGGATAGATGGCAGCAGTTTGTTGGAACATACGATGGTAAAAACCTAATGGTCTATCTGAATGGAAAACCTATTGGAAATCCCGTAACCGCTAGTGGCCTTGTCAATTATGATGGATTGTATCTAAGCAGCCCCAACGCGCCGCCTAGCTGGGGATGTGATGAACTATCTGGAGATATAGCAAATATCCAGATATACAACACCTCTCTAGACCAGAACAGCATAATTGCCCTTTACCAGGAAGGAATCGGCGGCGCACCTATAGATCTACAGAGCCTTGTAGGTTGGTGGCCACTGGACGGAAATGCAAACGACTACTCTGGAAACGGAAACAATGGGGCTACATCTGGCGGAGTGGCCTATACTAATGCATGGGCAGGCACGTATTCGCAGCCATAAGCAGATAGGTTATTAAATCTAGATTTTCGTTATATATAGGTTTAATGGAAACAATATGCATATCCTTGGGCGGAAGCGTCATCTCCCGAAGAAACGGTGTAAATGTATCCTACGTCAAAAAACTATCCTCTCTTCTTAAGGAATACCGTAAAAAATACAAGTTCATTCTCACTGTCGGCGGGGGCTATGCAAATAAACTGTATGTAAAGTCTTCAAGGCAGGTTATAAAGAACCATCTGGTCTTGGATGAAATAGGCATAGCCATAACTAGGATAAATGCGCTTATATTAAAAGATCTCATATCTGACCTTGACGTATATCCAAACATAGTCACAGACCTCGACGAACTCAGGATGGCAGCGAGCACTAGCGGCATTGTAGTGCTTGGAGGCCTTCTGCCAGGTATAAGTACAGATGCAGTTGCCGTACTAGGCTGCGAGGTCGTGAACAGCAAGATGCTGATAAATGTCAGCAGCGATGCCTATGTATATGACAGACCACCCGGGGAGAAGGGAGCCAGAAAACTTGAAAGAATAACTCATGACAAAATGGTTGAAATAGCCTCAAAGTACGATACACGCGTGGCAAAATCAAATTTTGTTTTCGATCTTGTTGCAAGCAAGCTGGTAAAACGTGCAAATATAGAAGTGATGTTTATAAACGACGACATAAGGCAGCTTAAACTGGCAATAGAAAACAAACCGCACCAGGGAACAATAGTAAAGACCGAAGTGATGCACTAAGCCTTTTTCTTTATTTTATTCTCTTTCCACTTCTCTATCTTCTCCTTCATCCTCCCTCTTATATCTAGATCCGGCACATAGCTCAGCAAGGAGAAAGCGTATAGTATTGCTATGAATACTAGGCCCATAACTACTGCGCCTATATTCTTTGTGAATATCATCTCTACAATCCCAAGTAATAGGAAAACGATACCGATTCCTACGTACGCCGCCTGCCTTGATTTGAATTTCTTGTGATACTTGCTGTATTTGGGATAGCACGCTTCGCATATTACAATGGTGTTCATGCTGTTGTCCACTCTTCTGAGATTCTTATTTAACCATCTCATCGCATGCACAATGCGGTCTTCCTTTATCGGTATTCCTGCCTTCTCCATTCCGCATATCAGACAATAGCTCTTCTTTCGTTCCATCACTCCACCTTGAGCTCCACTATTCTGCCAAAAGCGCTCTTTATCCTCTCCTCATCAAGCGTATTGAAAACCTCAGTTATTGATACATCGTCAATCCCTATTCTCCTAAGCATATTGGATATCTCTCTTTGCTTCAGTCCGATTTTCTGCAGCATGCCTACAAATGCCACAGCGTTTACATGCCTATGCATCTTGTTGAGGGATGACAAGAGGCTCTCGATGCTCTTATCACTAACTCCCATCGACGTCAGCATGCGCTTCATGTCTATCCGGCTTATAGAAAACGACCCTACCATCATCTCACATATGTGAATATCCTAGTTATAAGGATGTCGGAAAGGCCAATGCTTCTAAGCAGGCTGACTATCGAGTCCCTGCCTATATTCATATCTACCATACTTTTTACCATTTCCCTCACATCTATGAGCCTGTTCTTCTCGTCCATCTTCGCAAAGATCTTGCCTATGACCTCTGACCCCAATCCGCTTTCCACGAGTTTTGAGTTCAGATCTATCTTCTCAAAAGAGTATTCTTTCACAATGCTCCTCTCTGCGAGCTCATCTGGGTTCAATACTTCTGCTATGGCTATTGTGTATGTGTCAAGTGGAACTTCACCTACGATTCTGTCCAAGATGAAGACATTTGGAAACTGCACTGCAGTATTGAAAGACATGTCTACTGCCGCCTGTCCAACCCCAAACTTGCCGATTTCAGATCTTATATAGTCAGAGAAATTAAGCGATCCTTGCATGTATTTCATGAATTTTTCGAATCTTATCCTTAACATCACCGTAGTTCCGACGTTTGAGAAAATGGCCTCGTTTATGTCTGTTGGGTTCTGCGACGCCACTATGAGCCCGAACTGGTATTTTCTTCCTTCCCTAACTATCGTTATCGCATCGCTCCTCTCGTCTCCAGCCACTTTCCATGCTTCGTCAAGGACAACGAGCGCCTTAAGACCTTTGCTTGCGCTCCATCCCTCCATCCTCATCTTCTCCTTTAGCGTCTGGAGTATGAAGAGCGCTGCCATCGCCCTAAAGCTCTCATCTGGCAGGCCCGAAAGATCTATCGCCACCAATCCTGAAGATGAAAGTTTACCTATGTCTATAGTGCTCTTCCTTGAAAAATAATCCTCCCCTTCCCTTGTGAACTGCCTGAGCCTGTAGATGGCGTTCTCAAGCTCTGCTGGATACTGGTATGTGCCCTCCTGCATCTTCTCTTCCAGCAGGCTCGTAACGTCCTTAAGAGTGGGTGCTTCCTTCTCAGAACTGGCAGGCGTTGCTAGGGGAAAACCGGCGTTGAGATATGCCTGCTCAATTGCTTCAGCAGTAAGTCTCCTCTGCTCAGGGTAATTGGAAATGTCTGTCAATATGTCAAGTGAATTCATTATCTGCTTGGCCCTGTCTATCGGCTTCATTCCTGAGAGGTCCATTATATTTATGTAGTCCCCCTTTGCAAGTGAAACTATAACGCCGCCGCTCTGCCTTACCCAGGAAAGATATTCCCCTGCCCAATCTATTATTATCGCATTGGTGTTCCATATGTAGCTTGCTCTTGTAAGGAATGTTTTTACAAAGAAACTCTTTCCTGCACCTGTAATTCCAACAACTGCGATGTGCGGATTCGTTACCGTTGTATAAGTCCATGTGAATGGTATATCAAATATCTTCGTCATACCTATGAAAACTGAGTCCGAAGGGTCATTTATGAGGAATTCGAAAGGCGGCTCTGGAGGCCTGCTAAGGAAAGTACGCTTAGAGAGCTCGTTGCTCATTAAATTCTGCACCCTAAGCAATGTCATAATTACCCTTATGCACGGCAGATTATTAAAGTCTATTGTAGGTAGGGAGAAGACTCAATTATTATGCCCGTATAACCTGTTATCCGCTGTCGGAATGTGCCACTATAATGCCGATCCCTTAATAACCAAACTGACTTCAGATAATTCTTCGTTCACAAATCTCGCAAACCCCTCCCCTATACGCCCGCTCTCTTCCGCAAATCTGAATATTGTACCGAGGACCTTCCTCATATCTTGCCCATCTCCAGATTCGGAGATTATTGCGTTAGCAGATAAAAGTTTCTTCAACATGTCGTATTGTTTAGCCACTGTGAAATCCAAGGCTCTTAAGAAAGCAGCACGTCCAGTAACGTAGCCTATCTCATTTATCATAAACATCGCTTTGACCCTGTCCTCTGCGTATAGCCTCTTCCTCTCGTTATCTTTCTTCTTCATAAACTCTTCAAATTTCTTGTTGGCGGTTGCGATATATTCTACAGAGTCAGTTTTCATCTCGGCAAGCAAACCAAATTCATAAGCCCCTATTACGCTTCCTGAAAATGTAGCTAACGCTTCGTCTGATGCTCTTATTAATCTTGCAGTGCCGTTGCCCTCCTCATAAAGCGTATTCCAGTTGTTGTGCCTGATAGCTTCAGATCCTGGGATATTCCCAAATACTATGGCATGAGTCAACTCATGGGCTATTGTAGGGGAATACTCATCTGACCACATGTCTAGCACATTCTCCGCTATCCTAAGTTCCCCACCCGTCACAAACAAATTATACTCTCTTGCCTTCTCAGTGCCTGTCAGGTCATCTTTGTAAGTGTCTTTTTCTATTCTTATCCTTTTAAGATAACTTAAAGCATCTTTGCTCACTTCAAATTTACTTATAAAAATGCTCCTTACCTTCTCAGTCAATTCGGCAAGTGCAGAAAGTTTATCTGCACCTACCTTAACCCCCGGATCAGTAACTACCTCAATTCTCTTCATATTGAACCGCGCGTCATTTACCTGTCTATTTTCTTCATTTGCATCCTTGGCATGACTTTGCCTCAACTTCTGTTTATGCATGATGATTTATGCTATTGCAAGGTTATATATACATTGCAACAGTTATCAAAAGCAAATGGCTTTTCATTTCTGATCCTGGAATATTGAAGATATGTTCTTGAAGTCGTATATCCTGTAGTTGAATCTGTGAAGGAAGTGCATCTCCCTGCCTATGATCCTTGTCATGCTTATGTCGAAAGAGCTGAAGAGCGTTTCCAGCTGGTTAAGCTGCAGCTCAAGCGCATCTGTGGCCTCCTTCTCACTCACTCCAACTGCAGTTGTCTCCATATACATTATGCTTTTCAGTGGTCTCTCCCCTGTGGAGATCCTGTCTATCCTGGCCTGCAGTATGCTCACCCGCCTTCTAAGCGCCTCTATCGTCATCTGGTTTGGGTTGGTAGAATTTGATTCCCTTGATATCTGGAACTCAAGGAAACCTCTTTGCCCTTCCAGCTCCTCCCTGTATTTTTGTATGTCCTTGGCAGAAGAGATGATATTGTATTTGAATGGAAATTTGACGTTAGAGACTATTTTCTCCCATCTTTCCGGCGCGCTGCCTAATTGTGCTTCCTCTCCCTCTATTATGTTTTCGGCAGAGAAGACATATCCGTATATGTTCGCAGTCAGGTAACCGGTTGCATAGTAAATGCCTCCTATATATTTTATTATGCAGTTCTGCTTCTTAGGCGCTGTATAATTGTTGGCAAGTATAACGCTGATCCCAAGCGCTTGCGTTATGGCAGGGAAGATGAGGAAGTCAGCATAGTTAATCACGAATATCAGTATTATCGATAGCAATGATAGTATCGCTACAACAATCCCAAATGACCCATATCTGGGCAGTGCACTAAGCAGGATAAGTATCAACACTGAAGGTATGGAGATGTAAAAGATTGTCTCTGCATCCATCAGATCGCCTCCTCAACGTTCTTCTGCATTATCCTCTCACTCACTGTCTCAACAGGTATCATATAATTGGGCTCTATAAGCGTCAATATCTCATCTCCTCTCACTATATACGCATTTACACCGAGCACAGCGCTTGCCCCTGCAGCGAACTCCTCAGCTTTCTGATATGCCAGGTTTACTGCCTCTTCCTCGCTGCCTCCCATCGCGCTGACCATTCCATATACTAGCAACGCCTGCGATCTAGAGCTGCTTAGATTCTCAAAGAGGTTCCTCCACATGGTAACTTCTCCCCTTATCCTCTCCGAACTTCCTTTATCTACTGTTTTGTTTGCTATCAGCCTAGAGTACCTCTCCTCTGCAGCGTTGAGCCTGGCCTTTATCTTATTTATGTAGTCATCCTTGTTTATTATATACATCTGGGCAGATAGCTTCACCGGCTCTGTAGTGGAGGTAAGCAGCCTGCCAAACATGCTGGCAAACGCAGCTTTTTCCTCATCTACCATCTCAGTTGCTGATCTATAGATGGGTATTCTAACGAAGGAGCTGGCATATACTGAGTCCCCCTCGCGTATTACTATCGCATTTCCAGAAGGTGACATTATAAAAGGTTCATCTGCATTAAGCACTATTGCCCTGCCTTTCATTCTGAGTGCTGGAAGCAGCAAGTAAGTGTAATATTTTGTAGAGAACCCTACTATAGAACACAGCAGTACTATTATGGCAATTACAGAAGCAATCAGCGGTATAGGCATCGCAAATATAACTATCTCCAAAACGAATGCAGCGCCTATAAGAATAACGAACATGAGTGTCTTGGCGTCAAACTGCAATGCAGCACCTATTGGTTTACATGCTTTATATTTTTATACATGACCTATAACCTCATCCTTCCTGACATCCTTGCAAAGCCTCCCAAGAGCTGCGCGAGCTGGGTTATAAACGCATATGTCATTGCAAGTATAAGCGCCGGGTAGAAGAGTATTGAGAGCCAATAGCTGCCCATGTTGGATTGTATGCTGCCGAGCGTTTCCACCAGCGGGGATGTCGGCGATGCAATCGATTGGGCATTAAGGGTCCCTCCTCCATACTTATTCAGCGCAGCAGTCTCCTCATTAAGCTGCGAAAGCATCTGCGGAGAGGTAAGTAAGTATGCTGCAGTGAAGAGCAGCGGCATTATAAGGTAGAAGCCTATGGCAACTGATATCATCATGCCTCCTAGAGGACGCGTAGGCAATATAGATCTAAATATTATCCCAGGTATCAGAAAAACAGGGATTGCCATGTACATCATAAGCAGGATCAGGTAAAACTCGCCGTAAAGTATCAGCATTGAATCTATCTGCAGGTCGAGTATTCCCCAACCAGGAAGATATACAAAATACATCAATGCATAAGCAAAGAAGTTGTATATTTTCGGAAAGTTCTCCCCGAAAGGAGATATGCTGATTGTTGCGCTCTCGTAAGCCCTTACTGAGAGAACTATCTGGAAAAGCGTATATATTGAATTTTCACCAGTGGAGATTGTCTGGCTTATGTAATTGAGCGAATTCTGGTATGGATTTATATTTCCTATCACGAATCCAGGTATGACTCCAAACAACGTAGCTGAAATGAAGAGGAAGGCTATCACAATTATCGCAGTTGCAGTTGCCTCATACAACTCTCCAATGCCGAAAGTCCTTAGCCTTTCGATTTTAAAAGCCACACCAGATGAAAAAAGTATTATCGCTATCATGAAGGAGAACATCATCGCAACCAGCGCAAGCGGCTCCCATCTCTTCCAATATGCTGAGAGTGATTGATTTATCTGGCTGCAGTACCACGGAGCAACAACATTTGCAACTCCGTATTGGCCGCAGTAATTGTAATAGGAAAGCTTGGCACCTTGCGCAGGTGCAGCTGCGCAGATTCCCAGCGTGACGGCACAAACCGCAAACAACACAAATCCTATTCTCATCAATGCCCTCCTCCTACTCCTGGGATATTCGTAAGCAGCGACATGAAATCCATGCGTTCCCCTACTGCCTGAGAGAAATCAACTATAAACGTATCAACTATCACGAAATTTATTATAGGCACAAAGACAAGGCCCATTGCAGAGAGCCCTACAAAAATGAACAGCTGCTGGACCCCTGGGATGTTCTGTATAATCCACTGACCAATGTTCAGAGGCCCTATATTCCCAATTGACCAATCAAGAATAAGCGTTCCTACCATAACGTAAGGTGTAAGTGCTGCCGCGCCTGCCGTAAGCCAGCCAGTGTACAAGGTATTCTGCATTCCATAATCTATAAACCCGTACGTTAAGCTTGTCATTAATGGATATACGAACCCTATACCCAAAGCAAAAGCTATCATCGCCCCTCCGAATGTCCTTGTAACCCCGAAAGACCTTGCTATCAAGCCTAAGGCCATAAATATTGCAAAGATGACCACCGACGAAGAGAGCACTATCAACTGAACCTCATTCAACATCTCCACAGCGAAAAAAACATCCAACGCACCGCTAAGGTATTTGAAGGAGGTATATTGCGGTATGAGCGCCAAAGGCCCTGCGCTTAGGCCTATTGCGCCAAGAAGAGAGCCTCCTTCTGCATCGCCGGCAGCAGAAGCAGCAGCACCTTCTCCAGCAGAAGCAGCAGCACCGGCAGCACCTTCTCCAGCAGAAGCAGCAGCACCGGCAGCACCTTCTCCAGCAGAAGCAGCAGCACCGGTAGTACTTCCGGTAGTAGAAGCTTTGCTAACAGATGCCTGACCTATATTAACTGTGAATTCCGGCTGGAAGGAGAAAGCTTCGAGAGTGTAAAATAGCATGTTATTAAGTTCTATTGTGAACATGTTGAATTGATGTATGTCGCAAACTCCTATTCCGTACAAATCCGTCATCCCAACACACGAGTTCGGCAAGAGCTTAAGGTTATATAAAATAGGCTCAGGATTAACCGTATACAGCATTGTAGCAAATGCAGCAAATATTATAATGAGAAATATTGAGGCAAGCAGGTCATATATCTTCACCTTCACCCATGTCCTTAACTCGTTGCTGCCTGCAAGCGGCGCAATTAGATAGATACACGCCAGCACCGCTATCATGGCAAAAACCGCCATCAAAGCAACTGATGCCCATATGGTGCACGGAGCAGTAAGCAATGAGGATATATTGCAGACAGTTGACATCATCGGGAAGAATTGAATGAGCATCATATCAGCCTTGTGAATATCCTCTCAGCGTGCATTGACGGCGCTCCCAAAATGTCGCAAAGCGAGTCAAGGAGATCATACGATATTACAAATGCGATGCCCAAGCCTATAAATTCTATGGAAACATATGCTACTATCTCTGCATAAAGCTGATCTGCTATTATAAAGTTCTCCCCGATAGCTGCAGGATTAATGGAGCTACCTAATGAGGAGACAGTTGTTCCAAAATCTGAAAGAATGCTTGGTATATTGCATTTCGCCACATTGCTATATGGGCATGTAAACAGGTCACTGCTGGGGCCATTTAGTGTAAATGGGTAAAAGAGTGCTGGAAATATTATATAAAATGATATGAAGAGCGATACCAGTGCTCCGCCAGCTGCTCTTGTCCATGGAAAGGAGCGCAGCGCTATTCCAACATACAGGAATACAGGAAACAGGAAAAATATTGTGTAGAAAAGGAATATCATAGTTATTCCGAGGAATATGAAAGTAACCAGGAATGGTATCTGTATGTAGACTAGCGTTTCGAATGGCTTTATCCCTATCCACGGGCTTATTGTAACATTCGGCAGTAGGTATGATGCAATGCCTTCTGTTGCAAATGATCCAAAATTGCCAGATACCTCAACTGCAGACAATATATTATATAAAAAGAATGTAACAACACCCCACACGATAGTAGCTACAGAAGGAAGTATCTCATCATAGAATATATTTGAGCAAATATCTGTGTAAAATCCCCTTATCGTTGTTGGGTGTGTACCTTGGCCCGATGAGCCTATTGCAGGTATGCTTGATATGAATTCCGATGCTCCTGTAAGCGTGGATATTCCTCCTGCTATGATTATGACTATTAAGATATTCACAACACTCTCAAAGTACTCTGTTTTAACAAAATTGACTAATTTATCTATCTTAAAGCCTACACCTATTCCATATACTATGGAGAGTGCAGTCAAAACCATGAATATTATAAGCATGCAGTCTCCGAGCATCTGTGCGAATATTGAAACTCCCTGATTCGAAGTGCCAGAGCTTGCTGCAAATGCGTTTGTCACAATATTTCCGCTGTTATCGAACAGTGTGACGCAGTAGTTGTACTGCGCTGCCAAAGGCCTTAAGAATAGCATTAGAATAAGAACCAATACTAATGCATATTTTCTAAGTTTCATAGCAACCTACTTATTCCAAAAATGTTTGTGTCTCCGCCAAGCAACCCCGAAAGCCCGCTTATGCATGCTATTGTTACCAATATGTTTATTACTGGGAGTATTACTCCAACAACGCTCATTATCCCATATATCTGCTGCAAAGCTAATACTGTTTTTATGATTCCTGTCTGCGTACATGGTATACTGGGGACTATTACTGGAGAAATAGATGAGCTGCCGAAGGTTCCGAGGAACTGATAATAAATCCCAATGCCAGGAATCAAATAAATCCCTGCAGTTTTTATGTCTGTGGTTATCATATCTCCAGTCCAACAGCTGTAATAATTCATAACCCAATCTGCCCTGGGGAAAACATAGAAATCAATGCTGTTTGTGCCGTATGATACAACTTTATTGTATGTAGGCTTGTAAGAGGAATCTGCCTGTGGCACGCACACTGATGCATCAGGCGGGAGCGAATCTAAGTTCTGGAACGTATTCGGGTTAACTCCGCATGTGGGTTCATATACGTATTTATATTGCAAATTCTCCTGCTGCGTTAGCAAAGACGCTATGCCTCCGTCGCATTCATTAACAAACTGACAATCTACATAGCAACTGCCAGAAACAGGGCAAACCTGCTCTGGTGTGGATGCTATCTCAAGCCCATTCAAAGAAAGTGCAGGTATGTCGTTTGTGCCTATTGGAGATGAGTGCGTGTTGCTAAGTGCTGCATATTCTATCAGGAATAGCATTGGGTATATAAGGAAGAATGCTACTGTTATCGCTATCAATAATCCTCCTATTCTACGGGTTAAGAAGGATGCTCTAAGTATTATGCCTGCAGCAAGCACATAAGGCCATGCATATATGAAAAAGATTATCGCAATCATCTGCAGCAGGCTCATATAAAGTATCAAGGTTGACTGAACAGCTACAGGCCCCAGTCCTGCTCCTCTAAATAGCGTATATCCTGCAAAAGGGCTGGACTTCAACATTATAAAAAATTCCAGAGCACTTTGAGCGCCTCCTGCAAGCGGGTTATGCAACTCACATACAGACCCAGGGAAGCACACCATTGTCTGCGGCGTAAGCTTGTTGAGCAAATAAGTATAGCTATCAAGCATGAATACTGCATTGATGTTTGTTGCCGTCTGATTAGTCAGATTCGCAAGCACTAGATAGGTAGATGCAATCCCATAATCTATGTTGTCTGTTGCTCCTCCAGTGCCTTTAAGCTCATTGCTTATTATATACGAGCAGAGTGTATTGGTAGGGGTTGCATATGAGACGCTGCTTCCAGGTGCTGTTATGACATTGTTACTCACAAATTCAACGTTTGTTCCTCGAAGATAGTTGCATATGTTCATGACGTTGGATGGACCAACAATGCCAGTGGCTGAGTAACCTGCCTTTCCTACAAGGTAAAAGATCCACAATATTATAAGAACTATAACTACCGTACCTATTGCCTGC
>JAJYXO010000046.1 GCA_021801765.1 Microcaldota archaeon
CTCAGGGAGATATGACCTCTGCGATTCAACAGGAATCGAAAAGTCGCATCGAAGAACTGAGAACATACCCTGCAAATGCAGGGGAAGCCAACGACCTTTAGTCGTTGGAGGTGTCACTTTATGCCAGATGTAATAATAAATGGGCTGATAGAAGGTGGAAAGGCAACTAGCGGGCCGCCTTTCGGACCTGCACTTGGCCCTCTGGGAGTGAATATAGCAGGGATAGTGAACGAGATAAATGCAAAGACAAAGGAATACGAGGGGATGAAGATACCTGTAAAGGTCATTGTAGACCCTGCAACAAAGAAATTCACAATAGAGGTCGGCCTTCCCCCTACCAGTGCACTGATACTTAAGGAGCTTGGCGTTCAGAGCGGCGCAAAGACCAAGGAAGAAATTGTAGGCAATATAACCCTAGAGCAGGCAAAGAAAATAGCCGAGAAGAAAGGCAACATGTATGGAAACAGCCTAGCTGCAAAAGTCAAACAGATCTTAGGCACATGTAACAGCATGGGAGTTACATGCGAAGGCATCAAGGCAAAGGAAATGATAAACAAGATAAGCAGCGGAGAAGTCAAAGTGTAGCGTGGTTATATTGGCTTCAGACAGGAGCCTAGGAAGATTGTATTGCCTATTGCGCAATAGATTTGGGTTTCAGGATTGGTGGCCAGGCGAAACTACCGATGAGATATTCATAAGCGCAATTCTAACGCAGAACACTAGCTGGGTGAATGTTGAGAAAGCCATGCTCAACCTGCGCAGGCGACATTTGCTTGACATATCTAGCATATCATCATCAAACCTACGCACGCTAGAGACCGCAATAAAACCAAGCGGCTTCTACAAGCAGAAAGCAAGACGCCTGAAAAATATATCCTCCTACATATGCAGCAAATATGGCAGCCTAAGTAAAATGCTTGGCGCAGATGCCGACACATTAAGAAGAGAGCTACTCTCAATGGATGGAATTGGACCTGAAACTGCAGACTGCATACTACTATATGCCGCAGAGAAACCTATCTTCGTTGTTGACGCTTATACCTGCAGGATAATGTCGCGCATATACAATCTACCTGAGATGGGATACGAAGAGATGCAAGAGCTGGTTACGTCTGGCATAACAAAGAACGTCGAGCTATACAATGACTTCCACGCGCAGTTCGTAAAGCTAGGCAAGGATTACTGCAAGAAAAATAAACCGCTATGCAAAAACTGCCCTGCCAAGCAAATCTGCATATATTACAAGAAGACAAAAGGCAACTAAGGGGGCATATAGCTGCTTGTCCAACTGTTCGTATAGACTACATTTACTGCTGCTCCGTCTCCTCCGTTGCCAGAGTAATCATTCGCATTGCCATTTAATGGCCACCAACCTACAAGGTTCTGCAAATCTATCGGAGCGCCTCCGATGCCCTCTTGATAAAGGGCAAACACCGAGTTACTATCCAAGGATGTATTGTATAATTGCACATTGCTTATCATCCCGCGCACATATCCATCTGCATCTCCAGGCCCTCCCAAAGCAAGCGGATTTCCAGATTGGGGTATGCTCTCCTGATAAGTGATGCTACAGTAAAGACTTCCGTCGACATATTCTTTAAGATACGTGCCATCGAATGTAAATCCAACAAAATACCATCTGCCAAGCGAAAGTGTGAAAGGAAAAGTTCCACAAACCCCATTGGTGCCCCAGACATAGCCTGCGAATTGGCCAGGCATGGCGCCTTGCACGCCAACCTTCATTCCATAAGATCCCTGTTTCTCTATTATTGCGCTTCCAGTAGCACTAAGATCTATCCATGCAAAGTTGCTTATCTGCGCAGAAGGCGAAATGAATCCTGAGGATATTACATTAGCATAGCTAGTGCCTCCGTTGAAGCTTGCCGCATACTGCGGCATCTCTCCATTGCAGACTCCTAAGAGATTTATGTCGTATGAGGTTCCGGCGCCGTTTGGCCTGAAGACCTGGCAGCTTCCGGGGTTAGCCTTCGGAGCGAAATAAATGGGATTGAAGACTCCGAGATAGGCAAGTGCACCTAGGACAACCGCTACAATGAGTATCGACCAGCCGTAGGCCATCAGGTACTCCATCGCGGACTGCAATCTAGAAGCCATCATGCATGATTTTTTATCCATGGCATCCAAATAAATGATTATCAGTAACTAAATACCATATGCTCATGTCTGCAGCACCGGCCGCAGATACTCATGCGCAATCTTCCTCCTTATCCCAGAACTCTTGTATTTTTTATAGTAACTGCTTATCCTTACTATCCTGGCTCTCATCTTCTTCCTGCCCAACCATTCCTTCAATTCCATAATGTCAAGTTTCTGATCATACCCAACAGCTATGACATCTGGCTTAACCCTCTCTATAATGCCATACATTCCTTCCTCGCTACGGAAACTACTGCCTAACAGCGCTTTATCTACAATCCTCAAAGACTTGACGATCTCCAACCTTGCATTTTCATCCAATGCTGCTTTCCTTCCCTTTAGTTTTTTTATGCTGCTATCTCTTGCTACTATTACAATCAACTTTCTCCCGAATCTCTTGGCCTCCCTGAGGTAGAGCAGATGACCAGGGTGAAGTATGTCAAATGATCCGAACGCGATAACCCTATCTGCCTTGCCAGCCAAAATCATCCCTGCATTCTCCTGAGTTTATTCCTTGATAGACTCCAGGAGGCTGAGTATATTCCATATAACCGTCCTTGCATACGGCGGAAGGTTTATATCGTTGCTTACCTCGTCTATCTTGTATGTTGCAGTGGAGGCTCTTACCGGATAGCTGCCTTCTTGCTCCAGTGCCTTCTTCGCATTATCGAGGGCAGCCTTCACGTTCCTCGGCACGCTGTTGTCATTAAGCAGCATATCCACCTGCTGCTTTATCTGGGTTATTATCTCGTCAAGTTTCTTGTTCTCTGCCATTTAATACACCTTTTTCCTTCGGGCCCGGCGGGATTTGAACCCGCGGCCATCAGCTATCTTTGTTCTTTTAGAAGGCTGCCGCTCTATCCAAACTGAGCTACGGGCCCATTTCCAGTATTCATATGTAAAAATAGTCTTTAATATTCTTTGTTATTATCTCTGCAGCATCGTAAGTACCTATGCCCTTTATGGCTGCTATTGATGATACAACGCCCACAACGTCTGCGGGTGTCTTACCCACCACAGGTGAATCTGTTTCAGCAGCTATGCTACTGATGTCAATGGCGCTTACTGCTCTCTTCCTCTTCGAAGTCATGGCTGGAGGTATGGAAACAAGGTATCCTTCTTTCTCAGCCTTCTTCGCTTCTTCTACGTCGCCTTCAAAGAAGTGGAAGACCGCCTTCCTAACTCCTCTTTCTTTAAGTATATTTTGTATCTCTGCCATCATTCCCCTAGAATGGATGACAAGCGGAACCTCGAGCTTAATTGCGATCTCAACCTGCGCCATGAAAGCTTTCCTCTGCATCTCCATGCTTACCCTATCTGAGATGCTCCTATCAAGCCCTACTTCGCCTATGCCTATTATGTTTTTATTCGATTTTATTATTCCTTCAAGCTGCTCTATTTCAGAATACCCTGATTCCGAATAACCTGGATCTACCCCAACCACTCCGTATACAATGCCCTTGGCCAGCGCGTACACCTTTACACTGCTCCCCTCTCCTCCGCCAGAGGTTATTATCAGGCCCACTCTGTTTTTTCTGGAAACTTCTACTGCTTCAGCAGGGTTTTCAAAAAGGTCAAGGTGGCAATGGGCATCTGAGAAGATGCCATCATTACTCAAGGAATGCTGCAATCTCTCCCTCACAAGCTGCAACGAAACCTCCCCAAAACCAAGAGCTTCTATTTCGCTCCTTTCTTCTCCGTCTCCTTTGGTTTTTTGTTGACTTCAAGGTAATCCATTACGCTCTCCTTGTTGCTAGCGTCTATCTTTTCGTTTAATAACTCCAGGTGTTTTATATTGCATCTCCTCTCCTTCGGCCTGGCATGCGTCATTATGCTGACAAAGTTCTTGTCTATTACCTTCCTTATTACTGCCTTGTCTCCTGCATCCCTTCCAAGTCTCTTTATGCAAACCCTTCCTTCTTCTATCAAAGCCATGAAATCATCTGCTAGCGGCCTTCATATAAGCCCCTTTTATTATAAGCTCCGCAACCTCTTCAGGCGTCTTCTTGTCTGTCTCTATTACAAGATCGAACGGCCTTAGATCGGTTCCGAAATCTATATTATAGAGGCTCTTGTAAAGCCTTATATTCTCTTTATCGCGTATATTTATTACTCTTATGCATTCCTGAAGATCCGTCTTGTCCCTTGTTGTCATCCTCTCAGCCCTGCATTCAGGAGTGCCTTTTAACCATACCTTGAAGCCCTTATCTGTTATCCATGGGGTAGTGTAGCTTGTGACTACAATATCTCCTTTAGCAATCTTCCTTACCAACCTCTCATCGGCTTCTTTGTCGAAATCAGGATTTGTATCTCTTTCCTTTGCGAATCTTATTCCCTCCTCAGTATCCCACCAATCTTCTCCCTGCGGGTGATATCCCCTGTCCTCTGCCATCTCCCTTAATATATCCCCTCCTCCAACGACCTTCAAGCCAAGCCTCTCAGCTATTATGTTTGCTGCAGTGGTCTTGCCTACAGCTGAGAATCCAGAAAGGACTATTGCCTCCATGAATACAATTGCCAATTAAGATTTATAAAACAATCAGGCATCCGCCGAAAGGCCCTTAGTATTGGCATGGCTTTCATCCCCAACCAACTACTTTACCTCCAAACTTCAAAATAGCGGATCTAGGCATTTGTATAGGCCCATGGGGTTCTGGCTGCAAATACTTATATACTTTTGCTGAGGAGATGTACTATGAAGATCAAGGAACTAAGGTCCTTGTCTGCAGACGCCCTAAAAGCAAGGCTCTCAGAGATAAGGCTGGAGTACTCAATAGAGAAGAGGAAGGTCGTTGCTACTGGAGTTTCCAGCAAAAAAGCAAAGATACGCGAGATGAGGCGGACCATTGCGCAGATACTCACGCTCCTGAATGAACGAGGTGCCAAGGTCTAATGGCTGAGATATGCCCAAAATGCGGTCTTCCAAAGGAGATCTGCGTATGCGATGCCCTCAACAAGGAGACAAACCGCAGGATAAAGGTATATCTTGAGAAAAAGAAGTTCCGTAAGTATATGACTGTAGTTTCTGGTTTGATTGGCGATGAAATGGAGAAGACCGCAAAGGAGCTCAAAAGAATGTTAGCCTGCGGCGGAACCTCTAAGAACGGCATCATAGAGCTGCAAGGTGACCACAAAGACGCTGTAAAGAAGGCGCTGCTTGAGATGGGCTATCCTGGGGACAGCATAGATGCTGCATAATCATTGTTCAGTATCCTATCTTTTAAGGCGTACCATCTCATCATGTTTCACTCCTGCTGCGGAAACTCTGCCCTTGGATTTCTCTACGTATACCTCTCCAACCCGCTGCGTTGATCTCAACTCTAGCAATCTCAGGATTCTCCTTCCATAATCCTTTAACTCCTCAGGTACCTTTTCCAGTATTGCATCCTCAGTAATCTTCCTCCTCTTCTCTCTGGAGACTGGATCCACAAACTCACATGCTAAGATTCACAGATAAAAATATATCTCTTTCCTACACCTGTTAAAATGGATTGTCGCATGTCAGACGGAGCAGAAGAGGTCGCAGCTCTCAAAAAAGCCTTCGGGGAGGCAGTTGTCAGTGCGTCTACTGTAATGGCCGGCCTAATAGCAAGAAAAGCCGAAGAGGCCATCGAGGGCTCCAACCTGTTGGTAAAGGCAGCTATAAAGATAGATGGCAAGAAACTAGGCTCCATTGCAACGCCTTATATAATATCCATAGTCGCTCTCGCATTTGCAGGTAAGGATATAAATACTGAGAATATAGAAAACCTTGTCAAATCAGTAGGTATCAAACCAAATAAAATAGCCCTCAATCTATCTTCATCTTTAGATATAGGAAGCAGCCTTGCTTATGTCCCTGCTATAATCTACCTTGATCTTGTAAAAATAAAGCCCGATGCTGATAAACTAATGCAGTTAGCAAAGTCCATAGGCATAAAACCAGAGATGCGCCAGGCAGAGTATGTCCTAAATGCATACGGAGAGATTAAATCTTCAGGTCAGGCATACGCAGGTTCATTAGGCGAAGCCGCTGAATTCTCAAGTTTCATAAAATCTTTCTCCTCGTTCATAACAAAGATACTTATGCTAGAGCTGGAAAGAACCTTTGAGAATACTGAGATAAGGGAACATCTCAAGGAGCTTGCCCCATACCTAGCTGCACTTGGAGTGCTGATATTTACCGGAAGGGATTCGATAGGCGGCAAGTTGAATGAGGAAGGCATACGCAACATAGTAAAAGCCGTTGGGATAGAGCCTGAAGAAACGCTCATCAGTTATATGAAGAAAATGGAGTACGGCAACGCGACTAACATAGTCTATATACCTGCTCTATTCCTTATAATCTCCTCTGGAAAGGCCCCAGACCTTGATTCTCTGTTAAGAGTCTCAACAGTGCTAGATATACCAAGGGATGAAACAAGAGCAGGTTATATAATAATGCTCTACAATCAATCGCATCCTGACCTATAAACAGAGCAGGATTTCCATCTCGTTTGCTAAAGCTCTATGCGTTGCTGCTCGGGCAGATATCCTTCAGCACGCATCTGCCGCATTCCCTATTCCTTGCCTTGCATGTGTCTCTGCCTAGCGCTATGAAAATATTTGAGGTCTCTCCCCATTTTTCTCTGGGAATCTCACCCATCAGGTCAAGCTCTATCTTCCCAGGATCCTTGTGCCTAGAAAGCTGCAATCTCCTTGCAACAGTTGCGCAGTGGGTATCTACAGCTATGCCTTCGTTTATTCCGAAGCATTCATTAAGCACAACATTTGCTACCTTCCTGCCAACCCCTGGAAGCTCTGTCAGCTCTCCTATGGTGCGCGGTATTCTACCTCCGAATCTCTCTATTATAATCTTTGCGGATTTCTTCAGGTTCTTTGACTTTGTTCTGTAGTAATTAATACCAGAGAGCATCTTCATCAGCGTGAGGGTGTTGCATTCAGCATAATCCTTAAAAGACCTAAACCTCTCGAAGAGCTCATCGGTAACATTGTTTACCTGTTTGTCTGTACACTGAGGGGAAAGGAAGACTGCAACAAAGAGATCCGTCTTGCTAGAATGCTTCAGCTCCGTATGCAGCTTCCTTCCATATCTGGCTTCAAGCCTTTCCAATACGACGCCTGCATCTGGTTTTCTCATTCCATTCCAGAGCGATTATCAAGCAGAAGGTTTAAAATATCCATAGTGAATGTATCTATTAGGCGATACAATGAAGATATCCGAAATTTATAGATTGGATATATACAGTGACTCTGGTCAGTACCTCGGCGAGGTACAGGACATAGTGCTCGATCTTGAGAAAGGAGAGGTAAGCAGGCTGCTTACGGTGCCTTGGAAGAACGCACGCGGGGATGCCAATGTCCTGCTAAAGCGCAAGAGCGTGCTTTACAGGAACGTAAAGAATGTAGGCGACGTGGTGCTTGTCAATGCGCCTTCGCTAAGGGAGGAGCCTGCTTCAAGGGAAGAGCTTAACGATCTTTCAAGGTAAGCTCCACCTTCCTCGGAAGTTTATGCTGTTGTATCAGCATAACATTACTCTATGGTTGTAGTTTTAAAGGTTAACGGCGTATCTTCCCATGTTTACATGCCTGGCGCATCTGACCTTAATGACACAGAGAAGGGGCGCGTAGCGCCTTTCTTTTCCAATGTAGATAAAGATATCTTTGTGCTTGTGAATTTACCCGAGGTAATAAAAGGCACGCTCTTCTCAAGGTACAGCAGGTCAGACAAGAGCGCGCGCAGGCTTCTCCTAGATGAATTTCTGCAGAACAAGGACATTTCAGATCTTATAGGCGGCTCATCAAACCCAAGCAGCGCATTGAATGTAGGCAGGGCAGAAGATTTCTACCAGAGGATACTTGTCGGCTATGGGGACGATTCAGTTGCAGAGCTAGCTGGTGCACATATAGCATGCGAGAATGTATCAAGCCTAGCAGCAGACTATCTCACAGACTCGCGCATAGGCATCTCCCCTTTGGAGAAATCGGCAAGATATGTGCTATTCGATAAAAAAACTGATGGCAAATATCTTTGGTATGCAGAGCCTAGGATAATGGGCTCGAAGTATGGCGAGAGATACGCGGCATTGATGGACAGCCTCTTCTCCACATACTCAGAATGGCTTCCTGTTGTGATGCAATACATACGCGATGTATCTCCTAAGTCTACTGATACTTCTGAGAGAGCTTATGAGAGCGCAACGCGGGCGAAGGCATGCGATGTTCTCAAGAACATTCTACCTGCATCAAGGCTTACTAACGTGGGGATATTTGGCAATGGGCGGGCGCTCGAATACCTGCTCACGAAGCTCCACTCCTCTGGCCTTGCTGAAGTGCGCAGCATAGCAGATGAGATGCACGTTGAATTAGCAAAAGTTATTCCCGCATTCGTTAAACGCGCCGAGGCAAACCCATACCTGCTCTCAGTTAATAAATCTATCTTGGAATTTGCAGCTAAGATAAAGCCTGATTATTCTTCACGCGAGACATATGTTAGGCTTGCAGATTACGATAAGAACGCAGAACAAAAGGTAATAGCATCAATGCTCTATCCCCACGCATCTATCGGAATGGCCGCACTTATTGACAAAGCCTCAAATATGGGCGCAGAAGAGAGGCAGGCGATAGTTGATGCATATCTTGCTGGGAGAAGGCACAGGAGAGACAGACCAGGAAGGGCACTCGAGCATTCGTTCTACACTTTCGAGATCTGCGCAAATTACGGCATGTTCCGTGATCTCCACAGGCATAGGATCATGACCCAGGAACATCAAAGGCTTACTGCGCATCTTGGATTCGATATGCCTGTAGAGTTGATGGAAATGGGCCTCTCAGAAGATTTCAAAAACCTTTTGAGCGAGGCGAAAAGCCTCTTCTCAGAGATGGAACCTGAGATGCCTTACGAGGCCCAATACTGTGTGCCAAGGGCATTCAGAATGCGCTGGTATATGAAACTCAACCTTAGGGAAATATACCACCTCACTGAGCTGAGATCCTCAAAGCAGGGGCACCCCGATTACAGAAAACTTGCGCAGGAGATGAAGCGCCTGGTGGCTGAAGTGCATCCATCCCTCACCGGCAACATGTTCGTTGACATGAATGACTACGCACTTCCGAGATTGGAGAGCGAGAAGCGCATAGATTACAAGCTTTCGCTGCTTGAGAAGAAAGAAAACAGAGAGGCGAACAAATGATACTTTCTGCAAAAAAGATACTAGAGCTGAATGCGAAATATAAGTTGATAGAGAACTTAGACCCGCGCGAGTCCGATCCTGAAGGCATTGGGATAGACATACGCGTAGGAGAAGTGCATTCGCTCTCCGGCCCAGGTTTCCTTGGAACAAAGGATAGGGATACTCCAAAAGCGGAAAAGATCGCCGACATCGAAGCCGGCAATAAGGAAGTGATGATAAACCCCCGCGACTATCTGCTAGTAAAGACTATAGAAAGAGTGAACCTTCCATCTGAGAAGATCTCCATAGGTGATGGCTCTCCCCCATCATACTTAATGCTCGATGTTTATCCAAGGAGCACCCTGCAAAGATGCGGCATCTACTTTATGGGCACTAAGACAGATCCTGGCTATAGCGGCGAACTAACTTTCGCGCTAGCTAACCTCTCCAACTCTACATTCAGGCTCGAACTTGGTGCAAGGATAGCAAATGTAGTCTTCCTTCAGGTTTCTGGCGAACTCTCAAGGGCATATGGCGGACAATGGCAAGGCGGCAGGGTAAGCACAACCGGCCTTGAAAAGCAAGTTTAGCCCAATGCATTATTTATCCGCTAATACAGAAGGCCCCTCTCTTCCTTACAGCTCTTTTGGGCCTAGATGAGCAGTAAACGTACATTGTTCCCATCCATATGGCTGCTATGATAACCAAAGCGAATAACCTAGTTGCAATTGCCGGGGCTCCTAAACTGGAGCCAAACAAAAGCCACGCAACCGTGCCTATGGTTCCTGCAACTGCGTACATGAACAACACTCGTCCATCCATCTAATCACTTAATTCTTCATTTATTCTTGAAGCTACAGGTCCTCTGCTCCCCAAATACTTCCCTTTATACGTCTTGCCAACTGGCGAAGTTAGCTCCTCGAATATTATGTGGCAGAACCTGATACCTGGCGATAGCGATATCGGCAGCTTTCCAATATTGCTTATTTCAAGCGTAAGCCTCCCTTTCCATCCTGGGTCTATATGCCCAGCTGTCGAATGTACTATTATGCCTATCCTGCCAAGGCTGGACCTTCCATCAAGTCTTGCTGCTATATTATTTGGAAGCTCTATATGCTCTACAGTGCATCCAAGCATAAACTCTCCAGGGTGCAATACGAAGCTTTCCCCTTCCTTTATAGTTACATCCTCTGTATCTGTCTCTATATTCTCCTTCTGCAGATCTATGTACGGCCTGTGCGTAGTCTTGAAGGTCTTGAATTCGTTGGAAAGCCTCAAATCCACTCCCATGCTTCCCAGCTGCCTCTCCAAATCGCATGGTGTTATCTTTATGCCTCCTTTTTTCATGAGCTCTCGTATGGAAGTATCTGAAAGTATCATCTTAGCATCCTCGCAACGGTTCCATAAATGCTCTCTCCAATTCTATTTATATCTTGCGCACCGTCTATCCTTTCCCATCTCCCTGCAAAGAAGGCACCATCAAAGAGCATCTTGTATGCTTCGCTTACCCTGTCCAGGTAAGCCCCTGCAGTTTCGAACCTGTCTGACCTGCCAAGCTTTGATTTCCTCTCCAGAGATATCTTAACCGGAATGTCAAGGTAAAAGACAACAGAGGGCACCGGCATCTCCAACATCTTTTCCATCTCCGTCAACCTAACGTATGACATTCCTCCTGCAGATTGATAAGCTATCGTAGAATAAATGTATCTGTCAACCACAATTACTTTCCCTTCATCCAGTTTTCTAATTACCTCCTCTTTGTCCTTTACCATGTCAACCATATAGAGCAGCGCAAGTTCCTCTACATTTATATTTATCTTCTTATCAAGGAATTCCTTTATCCTCTTTCCGTAAACTGAGCTATAATCTGGATAATGGTATAATTCGCATGCAATATTCTCACTCCTAAGCTTATCAACAAGCATAGCAGCCTGAGTGCCTTTTCCTGCGCCATCTATCCCTTCCAAGCATATGAAGGCTCCAGCCATGATACAAATCTGGCATTCGGATTTAATAAGGTTCTCGCGCATATTCTCCATGTTGCTCCTATCGTCTAGTCCGGCCAAGGACGTGGGGCTTTCAACCCCGCAACTCGGGTTCAAATCCCGATGGGAGCAAATCAGATATGGGGTTACATAAGCCCTTCAAATGTCCTCTTTT
>JAJYXO010000010.1 GCA_021801765.1 Microcaldota archaeon
CAATGGTGAGTACAGGAATATATGCTTTTCCTAGCGAGAGCCTTGGCAAATTCGATGAATATCTTGATGGATCAAACAACCCTGATGCGCCAGGGTACTTTATGCAGTGGCTTATAGGCAAGGAGGAGACGCATGCAATTGTATACCAGGGAGAGTGGTTTGACATAGGGACTATAGAGACATATAAAAGGGTTTTTGAAGAGTTCCACAGAGAGCGCGTGTAGAAGCAGAGATAGGCAGTTTGCCTTACTCCGTTCATATTTTAAACGTTTCATTCTATACAATATCCATGTTCAGAATACAGACAGCAATGGAATTTCTGATAACATATGGATGGGCAGTGATGATAATAGCAGTCGTACTTGCCTCTATAGCCGCGATAGGAGTATTCAACCTTGGGAGTTTCGCAAAGAACGAATGTGTAGTGGGAGAGGGCTTCAGTTGCGGGAATTTTTTCCTCTCTGATAACGGACTGCTTACTGTGAATATATTCCAATCGCTGCAGGACCCGATTAATGTAACTGCGATAGGATGCAACCAGGGAGGGATATCCACGAATATGCAAGCGCCATACAACCCGCCTAGCAACCAGGAGTATATAACTGTAGGCAGCAATTACACATTCGGCGTCTTCTGCTATACTTCTCAGAATACGATATTCGCTGCAAACCCAGGAAGCCTCTTCTCAGGGTATCTTGTCATAAATTACACAGACGAAGTAACAGGAGAAACTAACCAAGCTCTAGGCAAGCTGGTGGCTAAAGCTATCTGAGTATAGTCTGGTTGCAGCCTTCAGTCAGGCTCTGGCTTATCTGCCCCCTTATTATTAGGGAAGGGTAGCCAAGCAATGGAATGCTTCCTATAACATAGCCTACGACCTCAGACTGGTTAGGAGGGTAGATGCCCCCTTCCAGGTCAAGCACGGCGTTGTTATCGCCCTTGGTGAGGAGGTAATATTCGCTGCCTACCCTTACGGCTGCATATAGCCTGTGTATTATGTCTTCGTTGAGACCTGTCGCGCTCCTTGCCTTGTATACTATGATAGGGTTGGAGTAGTTCTCAGTTACGCTTATACCATTTATGCTTATAGAAGAGACTGCAGCTATGCTTACATTCCTGCCGCCTTCAGTTGCATTTCTGAACGATGCAGTATATGAGATGAGGTTTTTTGATTGGTAAGATGCATTGGCATAGCACCTTGGGAGAGGCTCGCCTCGCAGTATGCAGGCGAGATTGAAGAGCGCAATCCCATAGCCTGTCCTGCTTGGGACTATGCCAGCAAGCGACGATTGATTATACGCGTATGGATATAGCTCCTCGGATGAGATATTTGCTATCATTGCAGAGTATTCGGCAGCGCTTGCGTTCACAACTGGGATATTGCGAGATGAAAGAAATTTACTCATGTTGTTTATGCCATGCAGCAGGACAATATCGCCTCTGTGCAATGTAGGAACCATGCTGCAGCTTACAACCACATCTATAGGGCTGCTAGTGCCCAGGAGCACCGAAGGCAGGAACCATAGCACAATTATTATAACTACAACAGCTATTGCAGTCTCCGCAGCTGTCTTCTTCAGGCCGACTTCCTTTATCCCTGTCCTGAATTCCGCGGCTATGGTTATTATCATAACAACAAGGGCGGCAAGGCCTATGAAAGCCATGCTAGTCTCAACATATGCAATTATGAGTGCTATAAGCAGCAGATAGAGGACATATATGTAGGGATTCTGCCTATTCGCCTTCTTTGCAGGTTCATTTCTTTCTCTTGGCAATGCCTGCCACCTCTATTCCGACTACTTCTGATTCGTCGTTCTGCTTTACCACGCCTATGGCAACATCTGCGCTGGCTATGAGCGAGTCGTTATGGCTGACTACTATGAACTGCGCGTTTCTGCTCATCTCCCTTATCAACTGGGAGAGCTTCTTTGAGTTCTCCTTGTCGAGTGCAGCGTCGACTTCATCGAAGATGTAGAGTGCAGATGGTTTGCACATGTGTATCGCAAATATCAGTATCAGCGAGACTAAGGATCTCTCGCCTCCTGACATTGAACTGAGAAGCTTCGACGACCTCTCAGTGCTTATGCTTATCTCTATTCCGCTGTTGAATGGATCCTTTTGGTCTTCCAGGTTTATAGATGCTTTTCCGGTGAATATGTAATTGTAGAGCTTTGAGAAGTTCTTAGCAACCTCGTTTAGCGTGGCCATGAATGTCTGCAGCTTCTTAGACTCTATCTCTTCCATCATTTTTAGAACAGCCTGCCTCTCCGACTCCAATGTATTAAGCCTTGAGACTGAATCGTCAACTCCTTTTTTCTTCTCTTCGTACATTTCAGGAGCCTTCATGTTGACGCTCCCTATCTCGTTTAGCCTTATCGAGATTGAGCTTGCTTCCTTCTCCATCTCGCCGAAATTGCCTGTTGCTGCTTCAACCCCTGTTCCGTACGCGGAAAGCTCAGCTGAAAGATCTGCAAGCCTCGTTTCCGCTTGGCTCTTCCTTACTCCAAGCTCCGCAAGGTCCCGCTCTATGATTGAGATTTCAGAGCTAACCTTGCCGTGCTCTGCGCCTGTTTTCCCTGTTTCTGAATCCAAACTACTGAGTCTCGCGTATATTTTCTTCCCTGAGTCGCTGCTATTGGCTATCTCTGCTTCCATGGATAATCTAGATTTCTCCAATTCTGCTTTCCTTGTTTTCCTCTCCGACGCCTGCTTCGACAACTTACTGGCGAGAGCACTCTTTTCGTTTATCTGTGCTTCTATCCCGGATATGCGCTCCGCTAGCATCTGGAATTCTTTCTGCAGCTCTGCACGCCTTATCCTAAGCCCCTCAGCTGCTGCCCTTGCAGCCTCTGCCTCTGCGGCCTCTTTGCTACCTAGGAAGTTTGCAGAGCTGTTGTATATGCTTTCCAGCCTCATATTTACTGAATTGAGCTTTTCCTCAATGGATTCTTTTAATTCAGTTGATTTTGAGAGAAGCTCTTCGGCATCCTTCAGCCTCTTCGAAGCTTCCTCAACCGACTTGGATCTTGATGCTTTTTCGGATAGATGCTTGGATATGCGCTCCGAAGACATTGCAGCTTCTTTCTTCATGTTCCTGATCTCCATCTCTGCATAGGCCTCTCGCTTTCTAAGCTCCATGACGCCATTGTTGCCGTCGTTTATCTCCTTGCCTAGTCTCTCACGCGCCTCTGCAAGCTGCTTCAGCTCAGCCTCTATTCTGACAATTGACATACGTTTTGTAGCTGAGCCACCTGAAACTACGCCAGACTGCTCCACAAGGTCTCCGGAGAGTGTGACATACCTGTGCTTGCCTATGCCTATGCGCTTTGCGTCCTCTATCTTCTCTATAAGATATGTGTTGTTGAATACGTATGAGAAGACCTTTCTGTATTCTGGGTCGAAATCTATCAGGTCTATTATTGGCATTGCACTGCGTTCATGCGGCGAATCTCTAGTGTTTAGTTCGCTAATCGGTATGAATGTGGATCTTCCGAGGTTATTACGCTTCAGATACTCTATTATTGTGACCGCGACATCCGTGTTGTCAACAACCAGGTAGTCGAACCTTCCCCCTGCGGCAGCCTCGACTGCATATGCATACTTGCTATCGTAGCTGCAAAGCTCCGATGCCTTTCCATGGAATCCGGATTTGCCGAATCTCTCTCGAATCCTCTCGGCAAGCTCGTTTGGCCTGACAAGGGATCTCTGTTCCCTCAGCTCTAGGAATTTCGAATCTGCAGCGTCGAGTTCCTTCCTTTTAAGGTTTATCCCTGACGAGTAGGCCTCTGCGTTCTTGTGCAGGGCGATAAGTTCCTCTGACCTCTTTGAGATTTCAGCTTCTATAGAGGCCTTTGCTGCAGTTTCTGCCTTGATAGATGCGTCAAGATCCTCTATTATCCTTGAAGCTTCTTCGATGAATGCTTTTCTGGAATTAATCTCTGCAGATGCAGATGCAACCCTGTCCTGCAACTCTGCGAGCTCATGTCCTAGTTTCTTGGAGAGCACATTTAGATCCTGAAGATCTTTCGGAGCTGCAGGAGGCTCGCCAAGCTCCTTCACCTTCTTCTCAGCTTCCTTGAGCTTGACGCTTATGGAAGCTAGTTCTTCCTTTCCTTCGGATATCTTCTCGGAGAGCGCCTTTGCGGTCTCCTCAAGCGCTTTTGATTGGGACTCGTTTTGAGATGCTGAATCTGCCTGCGCAGATTCCTCAGCTGTAATGCGTGCAAGCTCCAGCCTTATCGCTTCAAGCTTTGCATTTTTCTCGCCGCTCTTCTGTGCGCTCGTATTAAGCTCCATTGTGAGCCGCTGCCTCTCCGCGTTGAGCTGCTCCATTCGCTTGGCGAGGGCTTCTAGGGAAGAAGCGAGTGCGGATTTCCTAGTTTCGAGGTCTGACTGCCTTTTTGATAGCTCCTTTAGCATTACCTCTGATTCTGCTTTCCTGGAGAGCAGTATGCCATAGTTCAAGGAAGCAAGCCTGGACCTCATGCCAGCATACTTCTCGGCTATCTCCTTCTCTGCCTCAAGCTCCTTCAGGAATCCAAGGCGCTCGTTGAGCAGCACCTGAGCCTCGCTTATACGCTGGCTCACCTTCTCCAGCTCCTTGAGCGACTCTTCCTTCTTGTATTCGAATTCTTTTATGCCGGCTGCAGTATCTATGAGCTCTCTCCTCTCCTTCGGGGTTAACTCCGTAAACCTGTTTATCTCCCCTTGTGTTATGGTGTTTGTTTCGTCAGCCCTTATTCCAGTGCCGCTGAGCATCTCAAGAGTCTCCTGCCTTGTAGCTCTTTTGCCATTTATCCTGTATAGGGATTTGCCGTCTTTCCTTGCAGCGCGCGTCACGTTTATAGCTTCATTTCCTTCGAATTCCATTCTCACGTAGGTCTTTCCAGCCCTCTTGCCACCGTAGGAACTGAGCAGATATTCGAGCCTTTTTGCCCTGAGCCTTCCGAGAGATGACTCGCCAAGGCCGAAGAGCAACGCATCGCAGATGTTTGACTTGCCGCTGCCGTTGGGGCCAACTATGCAGGTAAAGCCCTTGCTGAATAAGAGCTCAGCATGCTTGAAAGATTTGAACCTATCCATTACAAGGGATTTTAAGTAAACCATTAATTCCTACCACTGGTCTGCTATTTATTCTTCAGGAAGATATTAAAAACCTGCGCCGTTTCCTGACGATATTGCCTGCACGCTGATCGAGTGCATGCTATGGCCTTTGGATTGATGTGGAACTTGAACCCAAGGATTTGCGATGATAAAATTGAAAAATAAAAGGAAAAGAGGACAATAAGAAAAATAAACAGACTGCTTTATTGATTGCGCTTTTTCAGTGAGCTATCTCAGCTATGGCGAACCTTGCCCTAACTTCGACCACTTTCACCTTGACGCTGTCACCTTGCTTTGCATCCTTTACAAAGATGACATAGCCGTCCTTCTTAGCTATCCCATCGCCTTTAGAAGCTGTTGCCTCTATGGTTAGATCTAGCTCATCCCCGACTTTTACGGGCTTAGGTAGAAAATAGTTCGGTTTTATTCCGGACCTTCGTTCACCTCTACCTTCATTTCCAAATTCTCCTGGCATGTTGTGTTTTCCTCTGTAGGATCAGCTTTCGCTTTCACTACACGGCTATTATTATGGTGCGCATTGTTTATAAAGGTATCTATCAGAGGATAGAAAATAGCTATCGGATATCAGACGGCACGTCTGGTCAGATAAACCTGTTGGCTATAAGCGCTACAAGTATAGGCAGGTATGCGAGTTCATCGGCTCTGTCAGCAGGGTCATGGAATTCTATTATAAAAGCCAGTATCTTGAATGCGAGTATTATCACGAATGCGATCAGCGCAACATTGTTCTGCCTTTTTAGGCTGCTGAATGACTCCTCCTTCCAGAATGAAGCAAGCATGGCCAAGAGGAGGGCTGCTACCGCCACTGCGGCAGTATCATCTATTAGGTGGAGAGGCACAGCGGCTTCGTCGTTGATGTCTATCCAGAGTGCTGCGAAGAAAAGGATGGCAAGTATGAAGTACACCCACCTCCTCTGAAGTTCCTTGCTGACTGCCTTCTTGTTGTCTTCTTGCATCATAAACACCTAGATAAACCTGTTGGCAATTGCGACTATTAACGCGATCAACACTGGCTCCTCGTCCCCGAAGCCCGGAGGTGAAGCTGCTTCTATTATGAATCCATATATCTTGAATATCAGGGCTATAACGAAGAGTATAAGCACTATGTTATTCTGGTTAAGTATATCCCTTGGTGACTTCTTATTCCATGCTGCCACAAGTACTATCAATATTATAATAGATGAAAAAAGCACGCCGAGCTCATCGAGGAAGAAGAGGAAGTTGTTTGCCTCACTCCACATTGTTAGGAGAGTGGCAGCGACGAAGAAGAACGCAAGAAAGATATTCGCCCTTCGCCTTCGCAGGTTTTTTTCAAGCTTAGCTTCAGAGCCTGAGCGCGTTACTACCATCAAACCGCAATTACATAGAACCATATCTTTTAAATACCTTTTGCTCGCTTGCGCGAGTAGCCTTTCCTGAAAGCCGAGAGAAGAGCTGCTATGAAGAGCATCGCTGCGGTTATCATTGCCGCGTTTTTGAAGCCAGACATAAAAGCCGGACCAACAGCTTTAGGGAAAAAGGTGCTATTGGTTATATTGACAATTGTTGCAGTGCTGAGCCCGGCCTTTGTTGCGTTTGGAAGTTGTGCTATCGTTGCATTTATTGGATTGTAGTCTATGAGAGATGCGAAGATAGCCTCTTGCGGTTTGACTGTTATGCTCGAGTATATGCTTTGGGATACGCCTTGATTCTTAAGCGCGCTGACAATTGATCCGTGGAGCGCAGGTGCCATCCAGTGTATTATCATTGCGAAATAGATGGCAGTGCTTAGGGCTATAGCGGCATTTGTAACAGTGCTGCGTGTGCCTGAAGCTGTGCCCCTCTTGTCACTTGGCACTGAGCTCATCGTATCAGCTGTGTTAGGGGAGGAGAAGAGCCCCAGGCCTACGCCAATTATGAGTAGTTCTGGAGAAAACCAGATGTAGTTGAAATTATACGGCATAATTAGAAACATCAGGAATCCTACTGCCGCAATAACAAGCCCTATTGTGGTAAAGAGCCTGGGCCCGTATATATCCGAAAGGTATCCGCTCATGGGTCCAAAAGCTACAAATGCAATAAGGAATGGAAGTATGTATACTGCAGCTAGGAATTCAGAGCTGGAGTATCCGTAGCCGTGCAAGGGCAGCCAGATTCCCTGAAAAAGCAATATGAGGGAGATTAAGAGGCCCTGCCTTGCGAGAGAGGCACAGAATTGAGAGAAATTCCCTATGGAGAAGTCCCTTATTTTGAAGAGATGCAGGTCAAGTATTGGATCTTTTACTCTGCCTTCAACGAAAGCGAATGCAGCTAGGAGGACTACTCCAAATATTATGTAACCTATTACAGATGGATTGGCCCATCCTTCGTAGGAATGTCCATATGGAGAAACGCCGCTGCTTATGCCGGTTAGTATAAGCAGCATTGCAGCTGTAAGCAGCACAGTTCCGAGAGGGTCCAAGCCGCGCCTAGTTATCCTGCCGCGCTCTTTCATGGTGATGTATGACCATGCAAGGCCTGCTATGCCGATAGGTATATTCACTATGAATATCAGGCTCCAGTTTATAGAGGCTAGATATCCGCCTATCAGGAAGCCAAGGGCAGTGCCTGCAAGGGTTGAGAACTGGTTTATGCCTATCGCCTTTCCTCTCTCCCTAAGCTTGAACGTGTCAGTGAGTATTGCAGGCACATTCACCATTAGCAGCGCGCCTCCTATGGCGAGTATAAACCTGAATATTACCAGCTCAATGAGGCTGGAGGAAGTTGCCAGTAGGAAGGATGCGATGATGAATATCACGAAACCTATCCTATACATCCTTATCCTGCCGTAAATGTCTGAGAGTCTGCCCAGCATCACAGTGAGAGTGGCCATTATGAGCGTGTATCCAGTGATTAGCCATATTGCATACACTGCAACATAATGGGACGCTGGCGAGAGGCCGAAGGCAGTTATGAGCGATGGCAATGCTGCCATTATCATGCTTATGTTCACTGTTGTGAGGAATGTACCCACTATGGTGTTGGAAAGCGTAAACCATTTTCTGTCCATGCAAATCAGTCTATCTTTATGGTATCAAGCCTTAGCTGTTTTGTTTCTTCCATAAGCAATATAGCGATGATTGATATTATGCATATAGCAGCAGATATGCCGGCTATGTATGGAGTTATAGAGATATATTGCGCAGGCGTGCTGTTCTTTGGAAGATAAGAGAGTAGAGCAGGAGTCACGAATGATGTTACCAAACCGCCGATTAGCGCGCCGAACTGGTTAGAAAGGCCCACGCCAGAGTATCGATACTTTGTAGGGAAGTACTCACTTAGGATTATAGGCAGCACCCCGAGCGATGAAAAGGCAGAACCTTCAACAAGCACTTGCGCAAGTATTATAAGCGATGGGTTAAGCGTGTTGATAAGGTAGAAGAAGAGAAGCGAGGATACAGCAGAGGCCACTGCCGTAAGCAGCAGGGCAGGTTTTCTCCCTATTGTATCGGCCATTATTGCTATTAGCATGCCGCCTATAACCCCAGCTACCGCGCCAATTATTACGGATATGAATATGAACTGCGTGCTTACTCCGAAGTAGTGCAGGTAGCTGAGGGAGAATGGAACAGATTCTATAGTTACCACCGCAGGTGCGAATGCCAGCGCCAGAGCAAGAAGTATCAGCCTTTTGTTGTGTTTTATGATAAGCTTTGATGCGGGGGACTTCTCAATCTGCTTCCTTCTTTCAACTGCCTTGAAGAGAGGACTTTCCTGCAGCCTGTATCTTACAAAGAATGCTATAGATATGAGTATGGAGCCAAATACAAATGGTATCCTCCAGCCTTCTGTAAGAAAACTGCTGCCGGTGTAAATTGAGGTCAGCAGGAAAACTGCGCCGCCAAGCGCAAGGCCTATTGGGTTTCCAAGCAGGCTCCATGAAGCCCAAAATGCGCGCCATTTCTTCTTGTACGAATGCTCGGCCACTATGGAAACTGCGCCGCCGTATTCTCCTCCTGCGCCTATTCCGAATGTTATCCTCAGTATTATAAGCATTATAGGCGCCATCAGCCCTATGCTTGCATACGTAGGCAGCGCTGCTATGCCAAGAGTGCCTATGCCCATTATGAAAAGCGTCAGAAAGAGCAGAGGTTTCCTGCCGAGCCTGTCGCCTAGATGGCCGAAGATATAAGATCCAAAAGGTTTGAATACAAATGTGAGCCCGTAAGTAGATATGCCGAGTGCAGTGGCCACAATGGGGTCTGCAACGCTGAAGAAAAGCCGCGGCCAGACGATGGCTGCCGCAAACCCAGCTATGAAGAAGTCGAAGTAATCTATAGTAGTGCCCATCGTAGCCGCTATGGTAACTTCGACCATTTTGCTTTTGCTGACAGTAGCGACTTCAGCCACGCTGTATCCCTCTGCAGAAGTATACTCCAATCCTTAAATACCTTTGCAAACAGAAGGCAATGGAAATACATAGCTATGCATATGCTGCGAGGATAGCTATTTAAAAGAAGCGCAACAATAATCCATCCGGATGGTGTAATGATAGACCTATTGGTAGGAGGTTTCTATGGCGACGAAGGGAAGGGAAAGGTCGCTTCGTACATTGCAATAAAAGACAGCCCAGAAATAGCAGTCAGGACAGGAGGAATAAATGCCGGGCACACAATAAAGCACGAGGGTAAGGTCTATCATCTGCGTAGCATGCCTGCAGCTTTCGTCAACCCGAACACTGAGATGATGATCTCTCCTGGAGCACTGGTGAGGCTTGATGTGCTGTTCAAGGAAATAGAGGAGACAAACGCAAAGGGCAGGCTGCGCATAGACTACCATGCAGCAGTTATTACAGAGAAAGAGGTAGAGGAAGAGAGAACCAATGCCCACCTGAAAGGGGAGGTTGGAAGCACAATGCAGGGAGTAGGCAGCGCAGAATCAAAGCGGATACTTAGGACCCTCAAGCTTGCTAAAGATTATGGCGAGCTGTCAGAATATCTCGCAAATGTTCCGGATAGAATAATAGAGGCGGTTGAGAGCGGCAAAAAGGTATTTGTAGAAGGCACGCAGGGACATTTCCTTAGCCTTTACCATGGCACTTATCCTTACGTCACAAGCAGGAACACTACTGCATCAGGCATACTAAGCGAGGTGGGCGTAGGGCCGAAGTACGTTGGAGAGGTGCTGGTTGTATTCAAATCGTTTATAACCAGAGTAGGAGGAGGGCCATTGGAAGGTGAACTCTCGGAGGAAGAGGCAGATAGACTAGGCGTATCTGAGTACGGCACAGTTACAGGCAGAAGGAGAAGAGTTGCTATGTTTGACCCTAAACTCGCCAAAAAAGTGGCGAAGCTCAATTCAGCAACACAGATTGCCATAACAAAGCTGGATACAAAATTCAAGGGGGCAGAAGGCATAAGGGATTATGAAAAGCTGCCTAAGGAAGCAAAAGATTGGGTAGAAGAGATGGAGAGAGAGATAGGAGTGCCAATAACGCTGCTTGGCACAGGAGAAGGCGCCATGGATATGGTAGATAGGAGAAGTGATTAGGTATTGAGATGCGGAAGAGGCCAAAGAAACTTGACGTTGCATATGGGGCGGAATACTCAGAGCCTGTATCGCCAACAGGCACCAGGTACGGCACCAAGATGTCGAAGATATTTGGCGAATCTGGATATCTGGAATCGCTGCTGGAAGTTGAAGCTGCAGGATCCTTGGCGATATCGAAGCTATATCCTGAGAAAGTTCCGAGAGAGGCTGCAGCCGCTATAAAGAAAGTAGCAAATGTGAAAGACGTAAGGCCTGAGGAAGTAAGAAAGATAGAGGAAAAAGAGACACATCATGAAACTGGCGCAGTTATAAAAGTGCTAGCTAAAAAAGCAGGAAAGTATGGACGTTATGTACATTTTACCATGACATCTGCTGACGCGGTAGAGACTGCAAAGGCATTGCAAATCAAAAAAGGTCTCTGCATACTTATAGAGAGCGTAGAAGCAGCCAGGGATGCATGCCTGAGCGCAGCGTTGGAATGGAAGGGAATATCTGCAATAGCAAGGACTCATGGACAGCACGCGATGCCTGCATCATTCGGAATGGCATTCGCATTCTTTGGATACTGCCTGCAGATAAGCGCGGAGAGGCTTTACGCTGACCTAAGAGATCATCTGCATGGAAAATTCTCAGGTGCGATAGGCACATTCGATGTATCAGCCGATGAAGGCATGGATGGGGAGAAAATACAGGGCGAAATGCTGCGTAGCATAGGCATAGCTCCTGCAGAAATTACAATGCAGGTACCTCCTAGAGAAGATATTGCATATGTGATAAATGATATA
>JAJYXO010000001.1 GCA_021801765.1 Microcaldota archaeon
GATGTAGGAAACCCTCTCTGTGCAATCTGAGGCGCATTTCTTTATCATCTCAGCATTGATATGCCCCGTTAGCCCTCCCCAATTTCCTCCTTCTACAGGCCTAGTGACCGTGACTGATGCCTCGAGTCCAATGTCTTCAGCCATAGACTCCAGCTCCTTCTTTGCTATTATTTCATCAGGATGCTTAACGCTGTATATAAGTTTGCAGTCAGCCTTTAGCCCATTCTTCCTCATCAACCGGAGCATAGACATGAAAGGCGCAAGGCCGGTGCCTCCAGCGAGGAAGAGTAGTTTCTTGGCGATGTCTGAATCAAACTTAAACTGCCCATATGGCGCTGATATGTAATATACATCCCCAGCCTTTGCCTTTTCAAGCTTCGAGGTAAGCGATCCGTGTATTAGCGCTATCATAAATTCCAAAGAATCGGAAGGAGGAGGGTTTGCTATAGAGAACGCCCTTGAAACGCTGCCTTCATCTCCTTTATACATTAGCATTGCGAACATTCCAGGTGTGAAATCAATACTAGCTCCATCCTGAGATTTGAATATAAAAGATGACACGGTAGTAGTCAGTTTCTTTATTTCGCTGAGCACATATTTCTTATTGAGCACGTTTGCTGTAGTTGCCATCACATTTACCTTCTGAAATTAATTATAGTTATGTAACGCATACAATAAATAGCTTTTGATTTCGAATAAATCGAAGGTAGAGTAGATAATGATTTAGGTATTATCTTCCGAAAATGCCATGTGCTGATCGAATGAAGGATAGGAGGATCTGCATTTATTGCAAATCCCAATCTGCGATGGAGTACCTGATGACCTACGGATGGTCGATACTAATTGTTGCGGTAGTCCTTGGAGCGCTCGCCTATCTTGGAGTCTTCAATCCCTTTTACTTTGCCCCTAAGGCTAATCCAGGAAGCTGCCAGGTCTTCAGGCCAAACGGCGCAGGGACCTCGTATGACATAAATTTGCTCGGGACCTGCAACGGAGAGATACCAGAGTATGTTGCGCAATTCAATGGGCAGAGCAGTTATATAAACTTCGGAACAGAGTATTTACCCATCGGCTCTGAATCAAGTTCAGGGTTTGCATGGATATATTTCGATGGCTCTACTGGCTCAGTTCCATTTGCATATGGAAATTCAGGTACAGGAAGCAATGCAGGAATATGGTATTATTATACATCGTCAAGTTTCATACAAGCTTGCTTTTTTGAGGGAGGCTATTGTGGCAGCTCGGCCCCGCAGATACAGCCCAATGGATGGCATTTCGTAGGTTATGTTTTCTCATCTGAAAACCCAGGAGAGGCTACTGTTTACATAGATGGCGTTCCTACTACATGGGGCCTTTATTTCAGACCAGTGGATGTTGTTGCAGAAGAGCTAAGCATAGGCAAACAACCGGCATGTTCCTGTAGTTATTTTGCCGGTATGATAGCTGACTTACAGATATACAACACATCTTTAGATTATGCGTCAGTGAATGCCCTTTACCGAGAGGGTATCGGGGGTGCGCCTATAGACCTGCAGAACCTTGTAGGATGGTGGCCGCTCAATGGAAACGCAAACGACTACTCTGGAAACGGAAACAATGGAGCCCCTGCAAACGTAGTCTATGCCAGCAGCTGGATAAATGGCTACACGCAGGCTTCATGATGCCTAATCCTTTATGGAATACAGCAGTATGAGTTTCTTAAGCTCCTTAGCTGTTTTGAAAGCCCTATTGCTCGATGCTTTTAGCAGCCTGTTGCGTATTGCAAGCCCAAGGCCTTCACTGCTCTGTTGCTCTACTACTGCAAAATTTGCTCCTGTGTAGTCAAGTTTTATTAAAGAGTCAAAAAGATTCCGAGCTATCTCCTTCTTGCTACTGCCTATGTCGATTCTTATAACATTTTTTCCCATTTTCTCTGAAGAGGCGGAGGAGCCTATGAACGCGAATTTATCATCTATATTACTTAGTATGCTGCCTATTTTTCCCCTCCTGCCAACATAAAGGAAGAGGGGAGTGGAAGGAGCATAATGCTTGTATTTCGTGCCGGGACTTATTGGCGCCGAGTTTGCTTTTAACTTGTACGCAGAGGCAATTCTGGGGGATTTACCAAAAGATTTTTTTATCTCCTCTGCGGTAAATGCACCAGGTCGGAGTATAGAAAATGTACGGAGATCAAGCACTGTGGATTCTATCCCATATGATGCGTTGCCTCCGTCTATTATGGCGGCTACTTTTCCTTTGAAGTATCCAAGCGCATGCAAAGCGGAGGTGGCAGATGGCTTCGTTGAGATGTTTGCGCTTGGTGCGGCTATAGGAAAGCCGCATTCGTTTATCAGCTCCAATGCTATTCTGTTGGCAGGCATTCTTACTGCTGCAGTTTCCAGGCCAGCTGTGACGACTTTTGGCAGTATACTCTTCGATTTGGTTATTATTGTCAACGGCGCAGGCCATATGTCTGAGATGACCTTTTGGTATTTAGAAGGTATATCGCATACTCTTCTTGCCATCTCAAGAGAAGATACATGCACTATCAGAGGGTTATCTGCAGCCCTGCGCTTTACTCTGAATATCTTCCTGCAGGCCGCTCCGTTAAGTGCATTGGCGCCTATTCCGTATACTGTTTCAGTAGGGAATACTACTATTCCGCCGCGGCGGAGAATACGGGCTACAGCGCGCATCTTGCGCTTCTCAGGCCTAGCGGCATTGATTTTAATTAAAAGAGTACGCATGGCAACACTGCGGCCTGGTATTTAAGATCAATGCTCCTCCATTAGCCTTTTCGTGATTATATCGGAGACTATCGCAGAGGGATTTATTATGCCTATTGATGCGCTGAGGCTTCGTAGGTTCCGCTCCTCTGATTTGGTGTGCGCTATAGCAACTATTTTGGAATCTTTGGCGAGGCTTCTCACAACTAATATGTTATATACTATCCTAGATTTGTCCCGCATGTCTACTATTATCGCTTGGGCTTTATTCAGATTGAAGACACGCATATCTTCTTCAGATGTCTCATCTGAAACATAGGAGTTATAGCCCTGTGCTCTGAGGGCGTCGGAGGTTACCTTATCAGATGTTATAAATATGAATTTCTTCTTATTAACCTTAAGCTTCTCCGCTATGCGCATGTTTACAGAATCTGCGCCTATCAAGACTATATGATTTCTAAGTAGCTTGCGCTCCAGAAAACTCGTATTTCCACGCATTCTGCGTTCTATGCTTCTGTTCATAATCTCACTGCTTATCCCGGTTGCAGAGCTTATGAAAACTCCTAGGCCAGAGACTATAAGTATCATGACGAATATCCTTGCCGCCCGAGTGACTGGAACTATATCTCCGTAGCCGACCGTTGAGATAGTTATTATTGTGAAGTACGCTGCAGTGGTCAGGGAGTCTATCTGCACATTGAATCCATGATCGTAGTGACCCAGGACATATGTGCCTATCATTCCGAAGATAAAGACAACTATTACTGCAGTTACATATGCTATTATTATCGTAGATGCCACAAACATTACCCATCCTTAAAGCCTTTTTACGCCAAATGCGTCCGCATTGGAGGCAAAAACCCACCCATTCTTATACCTTTATGTGATGGATTGCTTTATATAGTTTGTTATGAATTTCGCCTTTCTTTCTCGTGACACCCTCCAACGACTAAAGGCCGTTGGCTACCCTGCGTTTGCAGGGTATCTCCCCAGTTCATCGAGGAATGCTCCCTGTTGCGGTCTTACATTCTCTCCATGAGCGTGACTTCCCATCTGTACGAGGGTAACTGTTGATGCTGTATTATTAGACGCGTTTGCAGAGTATACCCTGAACTTGCAAGCGTGCATTGTTTCCATGTTTTCCTTTTTGTTTTCCATCAGTATATACCTTCATGCTCCTAACCCGCCATTGAAATAATGAGTTTGCGGGGCGAATCAATTATCAAGATCTCTGCTGCGAAACTTGTTTGCAGCCTGTCTTGCATTCTCCCTGGAACCCATAAGTGCAGCCCAGAAAGATGATGTTCTTTTTGAGAATCTTCCCAACCTTCCGGCTACGGGCTTCTTTCTCCTTTCCCTAAAAAATTACTAAGTTCGGCGAGATCCTCTGCTCCGAATGACCAGCCAGCTGCACCTGCGTTGTCTAGTGCATGCTCCTTGCTAGATGCCTTAGGTATTGCAGCTATGTTGCCCTTGGATATTACCCAGTTAAGTGCAACCTGTGTGGGGCTTTTTCCATGGCGCTTTCCTATCCTTTCTATGGCAGTGTATAGATCTTTGTGCTTGGAGGAGTAGATCGCGCCCTGCGCTAGGGGGCTGTATGCTATAACTGTTATATGTTCCTTCCTGCAGAAATCTAGAAGGCCCGACTCAGCATCCCTAACGAGCATGCTGTATTCTATCTGGTTGGAGGCTATCTCATGCTTCTTCATTATGCCCATGGCTTCCTCAAGCTCCTGTACAGAGAAGTTGCTCACTCCTATGTTGCGCACAATCCCTTTTGTTGCAAGCTCCTCCATCGCGTGCATAGTCTCAGATATAGGCACTGCAGAATTTGGCCAGTGAAGCTGGTATAGATCTATGGTCTTTGTTCCGAGGTTTTTGAGGCTTCTCCCGCAGGCCTTTATTACATCCTTCTCCCTGAAGTGGTTAGGGGAAACTTTTGTGGCTATGAAGACCTCCTCGCCTTTTGCAGCCTCCCCAACTAGGCCCTCTGTTCCGTACATCTCTGCAGTATCTATGAATCGCATTCCTGCGCTTATGCCTGCTTTGAGAGCCTCTATCTCCTTTTTAGGATCCTTCCCAAGCTTCCAAGTGCCCATGCCTATCAAAGGTATCTTCTCTCTGCTCCTTCCGAGTAAGATCGTCTCCATAATATTATTCTGCATGCTGCATTATAATATCCTTTGTTTCGCATTTGCTGTCCTTCAGCGGATCGGAGATATAATCGCAGAAGGTACGCAGGCAGTAGCCGATGGATGCATATTTGGCAAATGCCTTCTCGTTTGCAACCACGATTATCCTGCCGTAGTGTTTGGACCTCTTGGAAAGCATCTCTGTGAGCTGCTTCGCATCCTTTGTGCCAGTCTCATACTCCAGCGCGTGTTTTATCCCATCTAGATATGCAATTATGTCAGGCCCATAGGCGCTGTTGTATACCCTGCTACGCACACCTAGTTCCTTGAGCCTGAGATGCATTATGTGCACGGATATGTCATGCTCAGGGCTGTTGCGGGGGCTGGATATGTACCATCTACCACAAAACCTCTTGGCTGCTACGTCGAAGTGCATGAGGCGACCTTCATCTTCAAGTTTCTTTACGCAGCCAGATATGGCATCTTTCTCAAATCCATCTGATGAAAGCTTATTTAAGAGCTCGTCTTCGCTTATCCCTTCGGTGGAAAGCGAGAGCATGCTGAAACTGAGGCTGCCTTTCCCTTCTTTTGCCTCGCTGAACCTTACTATCACAGGCTCTGGCTCGCTGTAGTCCATTACAATGGCATATCCTCTCCTCAATCCCCTTATAGCTTTCTTTACTTCAGCATATCTCCCCATCTCAGTGCCTCCTGCTATGTAACTTGCCAGATAGTTAAGCTCTTCTGGCTCGCGCTGGTAGAAAGAGATAAGCAGCGCAGCGTTGCTGTTTACATCTTTGTCAAGCGCTTTGGCACGCTGGGAAACAGAGATAAGACCTATGCCATATTTCCTTCCCTCTGCAGCAAGCCTTCCTGGAAGAGGGCTGTCAGCTATTTTGCCTGCCTCGTCTATGAATATCCTTAGCTTCCTGCCATTAAGCGACTGCATGGAATTGTACACCTTCCTTAGAAAACCTTCCATATAAACTTTCTGTGCCTCGATGGTATGCAGCCCGGAGAGCAGTATTATGCTGTTTTCGCTTAAAAGCTTGCCGAAGCTTATGCTCCTGGAAAAAGGCCCGGAATCTATCAAAGAGAGCCTTTTCTCCAAAGCCTCCAGAATATGTGCCTCTTGCCCAGAAGCATGAAGCTTAAATCTGCTTATGGTATAGAGCAGCGTCTTTATGGTTGGGGAAGACCCGTTCTCTGCGCAATTGCGGTAGGTGTATAGCAGGCATCTGTAAAGAACGTAAGACTGCACTTCTCCTAGCCGGAATATCCTCCTGAACATGGATGCGAGCTCGCTTGACCTCTCCTTCTCACCAACGCCATCGAGGTCGAAGATATTTATCCCGCTGCGTGCAGCATCATAAACTTCAGCGTGTATGCCATCGGCAATACCGAGGTATTCCCCGTGGGGGTCTAGGATTGAGACAGTGCAGCCGCTCTTGAAGAGTTGGTCTATAATGACTTTGCATGCATTGGACTTTCCGCTGCCGCTTTCTCCGGTTATCACCATACTGCCATTTAGATTTCCATAAAATCCCATTGCCTTGCTTATAAGGGATTTCTTCCATTGCCATCTTCTCTCGTTTCCAAAATAAAAGTTCTTAAACACAAGTTTTCCAACAATCTCGCATTTACTATTATGCATATAGTCACCAGTCAAATAAGGAGAAGTAGAATGCGCAAGCTGTAGCTAGCGGTTTTGGCAATCCGCCGCGGCGATTTAACCTGCGCAGCCGCATAATGCGCTCTTTTATCATTTATCTAAGTAAAAGCTTATATACATTGCTTATGGCAAGTCATGCAGTAGAATTGCCAGGATGTATTGATAGTATTGTAACGTTGAATATGAGGGTCTTACCTGCTAACGGCGAGTTAAAGTTTACAGTAGCATTTGTGGTGTTTACCGAAGTCACTATGCCGCTGAGCTGTTGGCCGTTCATTATGGTGCTTACGTCCATGCCGATTTTAACTGTTTGGTTTCCAAAGGCTTTAAGAGGCGCGCTGACAACCAAGGATGGATTTACAGGGCCGTAAGCCTCATTGTATGGTATTACCAGCGTTTTTGCCTGTTTGAGCTTCATGCCAAGGACTCCAGAATCCAATCCGGGTATTACCTGGCCTGCGCCTACAGTGAATTGGAACGGCTGCTGGCCGACATTGGAGCTGAAGATAGTGCCATTTGTGAGTGTGCCAGTATACTGTATGTCTATGGTGTCACCTGGTTTGACAACCTGTGCTGTTGCCAAGTACATATAGCCTATCCCTATAAGCGCAATTACAGCAACAGCTGCTGCTATGGCAACATAAGTCATTCTCCGGCTTCCTTTCATCCAATCGTAAATTAGTTTTATCACTGCATTTAAGTATCTGAGCTATAGTTTCGGTGTACCTGATGCCAAGGCCGTGGCTATTCTTATTTCCTCGACCCCAGAGCCTGCTTCCGGGGTTTCCATGATGAATGGCTTAGAATTGATGCCCTTATACGCAAAGAACTCAGAGAATCCTTTTGTTCCAATGCATCCTAGCCCTATGTTTTCATGCCTGTCAAGGCAGGAGCCGAGCTCATATTTTGCGTCGTTCAGATGGAATAGGTATACATTTTTGAACCCGATTTCCCTGTCAATCCTTTCCAGCACCTTTCTATTGCCCAGATCATATCCTGCAGCGAAAAGGTGGCAAGTGTCTAGGCAGAATGCGACATTTTTGGAAGCAACAAGCCTTCGTATTTCAGAGAGATCTTCCATGCTAGATCCTATGCTGTTCCTCTGGCCGGCCTCGTTCTCTAACAGTATCATTGTATTTCCCAAGAGATCCTCCACAGAAGATATGGCTTCCGCAAGATTCTTCATCCCTTTCTCCTTGCCTTCGCCTAGGTGGCTGCCTAGGTGTGCCACAAGGTATTTTATGCCTAGTTTATTGCAGATGTAAATGTTGGCTTTCAGGGAGTCTATAGATTTGGAGAAGGTCGACTTGTTTGGAGAAGCGAGGTTTGGGAGGTAAGGCATATGCGCAACAACTGGTTTTATATCGAAACTTTTCGATTTTTCAACAAAAGCTGCAATCTCTTCCTCAGGAATATAGCTAATTCTCCATCCACGCGGGTTGGTAAGGAATATTTGCATAGCTGTGCATCCTTCCTGCTTAGCCCTGTCGAACGCGAGGCTGATGCCGTTTGCTATAGAGACATGGTATCCTAACCTAAGCATGCATTTATTTTGGAGTAGGCATTTATAAGCATGGGCTATTGGGATCTTGCTATCCTAACCAGCTCTGCATCCAGAGCCTTTTTAACAAGCGAGTCTGCTATGCCATTGTAGCCTTCCCTTCTTCTCATTGAAGCGGCATCCATAAGTATGGCAGATGCCATAGATGGTTCATCCATGAACTCTAGCGCCATGCGCGCTGCGTGGCGCATATCGTTCTCTGCGTAGTCGTAATTCCGTGCAGATCTTTCATTGTTAGATTTGAATAAATATATGCCTATGAGGTCATGGATGAGTAAGCGGTATAAAATTTGATCTCGCAGGGATGTTGAAGCAACTTCGGCAGCATGCAAGAGGTTCCTGCTTGCTGCGGCATAGTTGCCGTGAATCGCAATTTCCTTGGCTTTGATGCGTATTTGATTTATAGATTGAGAAATGGATTTTCGCTTAGAGCGGCTTAATGAATGGGAGGCGCTGCCGTTAACTTCTGCTTCGCAAGTTTTCTTATACATTCCAAGGCGCACCAGCTCAGATAGGGTATCCAACCTTGAATCGATATCTTTGCCAGTTTCGTATAGTTCTTTTCTATAGTTGGAACGCCTTTCTACTGCTTCTTTTGCAAGATGCAAGCATGCAAATGCATATTCAATGCTCTCATACTCAACAATATATGATTGGGAGGCATTAAGGTAGAGTTGCAGAGCTTTCCTAGCATTCTGAAGAGGCCTGCTAAACGGATAAAAGCTGTAGCCCTTTTCGGAAAATTCTCTCGCTGCCTGTACCATCATCTCTGGTGTCTGCTTTTGTCCGGCGTGACTTCGATTCCTCTGCATCATAAGTAGCACCGATGGTGCCTTTGTGCCTATTTATATCATTTTTATGATATTTAAGCCTTCCCCAGATCGCCAGAAATGCCTACCGAAGCGATAATAGTATGGAGTAGATCCGTATCTTCTTTTGAGAGTATGCCCAGCTTGGATATTGCCTTGCTGCTTGCTGCGAATTTTATGGCTTCTGCTCTTTCACTGTCAATTGAATGCATTATAAGTTCGCTTGCGCTCTCTCCTCTGGCAGAAGCACCGATTTCTTGTATCCATGGATCCATTATCTTCCAGTACATTGATAGTATAGAGATTTGCCTTATGGCCATGAGCGATTTTCGCAGTTCGTCTATTCTTGCCGCTTTTTCCCTGTCGCCGCTTTTCTCTATTTCAGCTATTCCTGCTTCATATTTGCGTGCCATCTCAGCTTCGTTGGAGGTTATGCTGTTTATTATATAGAGATAGCTATTCGGATC
>JAJYXO010000029.1 GCA_021801765.1 Microcaldota archaeon
GAGCCGCAGTCATCGAGCAGCTTCTCGGCGGCGACAAAACCAGATCAATTGCAGAGATTTCAACAAACGACAGTAGACCAATAACCATAATCCACAAAGGCGTGGAGTATCAGATCAAATTTAGTAACCTTCTGTACCGCATATCATCCAATACCGAAGGAATAAATGGCAAGGCAGAGGCAAGGAGTCTTCTGGCAGTGAGGAACGCAAAACTCAGGATACCATCAGAAGTCTACAAAGACGAAGGATTCCTGGATGCGGCGAGAGCCGCAGTCATCGAGCAGCTTCTCGGCGGCGACAAAACCCGATCAATTGCAGAGATTTCAACAGGCGATAGAAGATCTATAACCATAATCCACAAAGGCGTGGAGTATCAGATCGGATTTAGTAGCCTTCTGCACAGCATATCCGCCAATACCGAAGGAATAAATGGCAATACAGAGGCAAGGAGTCTTCTGGCAGGGAGGAACGCAAAACTCAGGATACCATCAGAAGCCTACAAAGACGAAGGATTCCTGGATGCGGCAAGAACTGCAGTCATCGAGCAGCTTCTCGGCGGCGACAAAACCCGATCAATCGCAGAGATTTCAACAAACGACAGTAGACCAATAACCATAATCCACAAAGGCGTGGAGTATCAGATCGGATTTAGTAGCCTTCTGCGCGGCATATCATCCAATATCGAAGGAATAAATGGCATGGCAGAGGCAAGGAACTACCTTTTCCTCAGATCGACAGGCGAAACCCATGCAAATGCGATAAAGATCATCGCAGCTGGGGACGTAGAAAAGTACATGGAAGACCACAGCATGAGGAAGGTGGAAGACACCGGTATCGTTAAGATAATCTCGCAGCTCGGACTTGACCACTCCAGACTCGCCAGATACATTAGGCTGGCGCATCCGGAAATTGCAGAAGGCGAAGCGACAAGGATTGTAAGGGCGACGTTCAGAGGCATATACGGATTCGGAGTTGACAGGGAAACTCAGTACCTGAGGTATGGAGTTGCGCTTGATTCCCCTCTGATGTGGACAGAGCTGCCTGCTGAGACTGAAAAACCTACGCTGGAGATAGAAGGCAATGCAGAAGGCGCTTCGCATATCTACATCTCAGGCTCATGGAAGAGAAGAATAAGTGTGGAGAACGGCAGGTTCTCAACCACAGTGCCTCTCAGGCTCGGAGAGGAGAACGAGTTCAGGATCTATGCAATAAACGATATGGAAAGGACAAGGAGCCTGCCGCTGGAATTCAGGATACTGCAGAGAGGAAACACTGAAGACTTATCGAACCTGATCAGCGCAATATCTCTGATGGGCAGCGAAGCGCTCAGGAATATGAGAAGCGATGAGGGAAGATATGCGCTCCTTGTAGGGCTCCTCGAAGATGCGTCGATAAGAAAGTTCTGCAAGTCATTCGAAGAAGGGGAAGCATATGTAAGCAATATGGCAAAAACAACAAGCGACAGGACAATCGCAGCTGCTCTGGAAGACGTGCTCAGGAATTTCAGGGAGATAAAAGGAAGGGAGTACCCTGCACTTGCCGGAGGGGAAGAACTGATTTTCTACCAGAAGTATGCAATACAGAGGCTCAGGGAGAGAATGGAGCGCGGAGAGAGTTCAATACTTGCACTGGAGGCAGGGCTGGGAAAGACCCTTATCGTTCTTGCAGCGCTTTCCGCGACAAACAGGCCTGGAGTGATCATAGTGCCAAAGAGCGTTGCGGATTCGTGGGACGAACAGAGAGTGCGTTTCCTGCCTAATGACCGCATGAACATGCTGCACGGCATCAGTTCGGAGGATAGAAAGCAGGAGATACAGAGGGAGATACTCTTAAGATCTGCAAGAAATGGCAGCCATACTAACCTACTGGTGAATCAGGAGTTCCTAAGGGACATCAGCGACAGCGAGAGGTTTGGTCTGCTGAACGAGGCGCTGCTGCCGAATGGGATACTCGTAATAGACGAGGGCCATTGGATGGCGATACAAGGCACGAACCAGAGCATAGGCATCTCAAGGCTGACTCCCGGATCAAAGATCATCGTAAGTGCAACGCCTTACAGCAATCCTGAGAGATACAGGGCGCTGATAAGCCAGATAAGGATTGATGACGAGAGGTTCCAGAGTGCGAAGGCGTTCAGGGAGGCATTCGACTGGGATGATCCGGAGAGCTACAGGAGACTCCACGCGATAGTCGAATCGCAGGTGATAAGGTTCAGGAAGGACGATGTATTGGAAAGATATGATACAGATGCGCCGCTGGAAGGGCAGGGCCATCGCGTACCCATCGAGACAACGATGCCTATGCGCGAAGCAGAGCTTACCGCGGATCAGGCGCTCTCTTTGTACGAGATGTTCACAGACTGGAATGGATGGTTGGAGAGGAATGGCCATTACATGCGCGGAGACGGGGAGCTCTGGGAAGGAAACGCGCTGATAAAGAAGCATGCGATAATGCAGACGATAAACAACCCTGATTACATAGGTTCGCAGGCGCAAAGCCCGAAGCATGAAGAAGTCAGGAAAGTTGTTGAGGAATGCCTTGAAGAGGGAAGAAAAGTGCTGATATTCACAAAATACATACATGAAGCAAACACATACATGGAGATGCTGCGGGGATACGGACCTGCGATGCTCACCGGAGAGATCTCTGCGCATGGAGACCTCACCAATGCGGATGGAAGCCCGAGGCTCTTCAGATACAGCCAGACTAAAGGCTTCGAACTTGACGAGAGGGGATATCCTATAGACGACGCTGAAGGAAGGCCGATCTCCGCGCTTACCTACGAGAGGCTGACGTTCATGCACTCTCCTGAGCGCAGGGTTATGATCTCGACTTACGGCACTGGGGGAGTGGGCATAACGCTTAACGCCGCAAAGGCGGTTGTGCTAGCCGATCCGCCTGAGACTTATACCGAGTTCTACCAGGCGCTGAACAGGGTAGAAAGGATGGACACTCCAGAGACAAGGACACATCACGACGTGCGCATATACAGGATCGCGAGCAGGTACCCTGAAGAGTTCATGGAACTTATGAAGGATACCTACATAAAGAGAATCGATGGAAGATACGAGGAAGCGGACAGGAGCGAGGCTCTCGACGAGGAGAATGGGAGGCTAAAGGAAGGCTATACAACTGCATACGACGAATTCTTCAGGCAGGGCACATACGACATGTTTGCATACAGAAGGATAGAGAATCAGAGGATAATATCAGGCATGCTGCTCGACGGCATCATCTCCGAGGAAGAAGCAGCAGGCCCCGGATTCCAAGGAGCATAGCCTCGTTTCCGGCCTGAAGGCAGGCAGGGTTTCTTTTAAAGCTTTCTCCAATGTAAAGCATATTCTCAGTACTCTGTCTACTGCGAATAGAAGCGATTGCAGGCTAATAAAGTCCCGAAGCTTCCTGCCAGGAAGCATCTATAAGTATTCTCATTCATCTAACCTCTATAATGCTACAGCGCGGATACTGTCCATCACGCCCTGCTGCGGCTATCTGTCAAAGAATTGTGAATGCATTACCTAAAGGTAAAAGAGAATTTCAAATACCTTTAAATACCTTTCGAATTATATTATGATTCAATCGTGATTCTTTCGTGTAATGTGCACGTAAGATTCATGGAGTGTTCATGTAAGGATCGTGATGGGGATTGTCCATGGAGGATGTTGAACAGATAGCAAAGGAGATCAAGGCTCTCAAAGAGGAGATAGGGGAGCTTGTGGGATCCAAGCGCCAGCTACCTGAAGATACGAACATGGCGATGCTCTTCAAGTATATGACCGATGAAAGAGAGAGGACCAACAAGATACTCAGCAGCATAACTGATAAGATAATCAGGCTTGAGAAGGAGATAGATAGCACATACAATGCCGGAGAGGCATACGATACGGGAAACAGGGAGATAGCTCTATCTGCCTTAGATTCAAAGATTATAAATTTCGTCCAGACAAAAGGCATGGCATGCGCAGACGAAGTAAGGGAGCACATGGGTTACAGGGGCAGAAACGCAGCATGCGCAAGGCTTAACAGGCTCTACAAGGAGGGCTTGCTTGACAGGTTCCAACTGGGTCACAAGGTTTATTACAGGTTTGATGCTGGCAAGACGACCAATACGCTCATTATATCACCTCCACAGTGAACAGGCCTGCCGCAAGGCAGGCCTCCCTTCTTGAGAGAGGCGCTTATCCTTGAAGCTGCGAACCAGATCGCAGCTATAATGAGTGCAAAAGAGATCTTCACACTAAACAATATAAAAGTTCATAACGTGTATTGAGTGGAAGGTTTGATGTCCGCAAGTTCAACGCATGCAGATGCAGCGTCATTAACGCATTCAAGCGACATAGACGGATTGGCAAGCGCAGCTTTCGTGAAGATGAGATTCGGCATAGATGCAAAGAGAATCTTCTTCTGCGATTATACGCCCGAGAGCCTGCTCTACGCTTCAGAGAGGATAAAGCCTCTCTGCAGGCCAGGTTTTACGCTCTTCATAACCGATATAGGCATGAACACAGGCCTTAAGAAGGCATTTGTTAACCTTCTCTCCTATATCAACAAGAAAGGCGGAAAAGCGGTATGGTTTGACCACCATCCTTGGAGCGAAGGAGATATCTCGAAAGTTGCCAAGCTTTGCCAGATAGCTATAATAGGGGAGAACAGGAGATATTGCGCCACAGAGATAACAAGGAAGATGCTTGGGCTCAATGACGGGTTCTCCATAAAACTTGCCGAGATAGTCCATTATTCAGACTTCAACCTAAAGCCAGACAGCAGGAACATGAAAAGGCTGATAGGCGCATATGCGCTCTCAATCTCTAGCTACAGCACTATGAATAGGAGAGATGCCTATGCCAAGCTCAGAAATATAGCAGTGCTACTTAGCTGCCATAAGCTTATCTCCAGCAGCATCAAAGCAGATGCAGCTGCTTTCAGCAAGCTCAATAGGCTAAGGGTAAGCAAGATGCTTGGAGAGCTTTATGTATACGGAAATGTTGCCATAGGCTTCGGAGAGACTATACAGTCAACTAACGCCTGCGCAGAGATAATGAAGAAAAGCGGCAAGGACATTGGAATATACATCAATACAGAAAGCAATAAAGGCCATATGCGCAGCGTTAAAGCTGATTGTTCAGGAATGGCAAAACGGCTCGGAGGCGGAGGCCACCCGCATGCCTGTGGCTTTCCGCTTAGAGCACCTGAAATAAGCCAGATAAAAACCAGAAGCGGCAGATCTAATTTCTCGCAGAAGCTGGCATATCTTGCGAGAGACCTCCCAAGCGCAGATCTACCCTCCTCAAAATAAGGATTCTGAGATTTGTATCTGAAGATATATTGTCAGACTATATTTCCGTATCCTGATAGCCTCCATCTCTGACTCAGGTTTCTTAGCACTGAGATCTTCGCGCTTTTGTCAATGCATATTGGCCTATTCAGCGAGACCTCTATGCTGTTCTTCCTCGCAGTTTTAACATATCCAACTACTGTTCCCGTCCCTACTCCAAGTATAAGCGGCTCATCATTTCTGAAAGCCTGTTTAGGCACATCAGGCCTGTTCAGCGAAACATAGCTTAGAGTTATCTCGTTGAACTGCTCAGGCAGTTTGCCTGCCTTGCCGACAACCTGGCCTACTAATCCATCTGCCTTAGTGAGAGATGGATCCATGTCTGTGCCGACGGCTATGAGGCCTCCGGCAATTGCCTCTTCGAGCTTATCCTCTCCTGCAGAGAGACTTTCTACCCTCGCTATTATCGGCTCATAGCTCTCCTTTTTCTGCTTCTCCTTGGATGACCCCATCCCCGGCCTTATCTCTATTTCATCTCCTACCTTGAACTTTCCTTTTACTACGGATCCGCCTATGACGCCTCCTACTAGTTTGTTTATTTTAGTGCCAGGTTTGTTCACATCGAATGATCTTGCTATGTACATTATAGGGTCTGATTCGGTGTTCCTCTTAGGAACTCCGATATTAACTATCTCTTCCAGTATCTTATCTACGTTTATGTTCTTGTTGGCCATCACTGGTATTATAGGCGCATTCTCTATCCTGCTACCCTTTATGAAATCCTTTATCTGGCCGTAGCTTTTGACTGCTTGCTCTTTGCCAACTATATCAACCTTAGTCTGCGCTATCACCACGTTCTTTATCCCCAGTGCATTGATTATCATCAGATGCTCCCTAGTCTGCGGCATGGGACATGGTTCAGTGGCAGATATCACGAAGAGCGCTCCATCTATGATGCTTGACCCCGCTATTGCAGTGGCCATGAGCGTTTCGTGTCCAGGCGCGTCGAGAAGGGAGATTCTCCTTACCTCCTTCGCTTCTGATCCATCGCTGCATTTCTTCTCAGTTGTGTAGCCTCCATCTTCACAGCTGCTTATCACTGCCTCAGCGTATCCTAGCTTGATGGTCATGCTCCTTTTGACGCTCTCACTGTGTACATCTGTCCACTGGTGGGTTATTGCGGATACAAGGGTTGTTTTGCCATGATCCACGTGGCCAAGTGTGCCTATGCTTAGTTCACTCTGCTTGAGCATAAAATACCATTGTGGTGAATTGTTTCTTATATGCTTTGCATCTGTACAAGTGCATCTGAACCATCTCATATTCGCTTTTCTTCTTCATATACCTTACCATGTTTTCATCACAAGCCTTACTTCTATACAAGATATAAGAAGCCTGCGAAGTTTGCTGAGTATTTATCGTTTACTCATGTATTTATATCTAGCACTAAGTTCTCCTTCTTCTCAAGCTTTTCCAGGTACTTTGCATATTCCTACGCTTACAGTGCATAGTACCATGTGCTTGTATTCAACGGGCGGCAAATCCACACTGCATATAATCGAACTGCTTGAAGTACGACAGATGGTATATGGCTGGAATATACTCACAGATAAGCGCTGTGGGATTGCTGCTTATGACCAATCATAGCCACCCCGAAAGCCCACACGGCTTGCGGGTGGGAGGATGTCACATTAATGTAGCTGCGGCTATTCCTTTGCCTCCTTTTTCTTGAAGATCTCGTCCGCGGATTTTGCGCCATATTCCTCTATTACAGTATTTATTTGCGACGTATCTGCGCTTATCGTGTTTCCCCTTATCAGCCTTCTTGACCTATAACCATGTTTTGCAACTCTCATTCCCACTCCGTATCCGAGAAGAGGCCTAGCCTTCCTTGTTCCCTCTATCTCCCTGCGCGAAGGCGATCCTGAGTTGTCGCTGAGGCCAGTTACTCGTAGCTTGAACCCGTCAAGCCCTGCAACAGAGCCTTCAATGATCTCGCCTATCTTCCTTCCGATAAGCTGCCCCTCCATTTCCTTCTGCACTATCGCTTGTGCCGTCTTTCCTGTCTTCTTGTCCGAATAAACAACTTGCATCATTTTCACCTATACATGCTCTCTGGTTCTTCTTTGAACCTCCTTATCCTATCTGCCAGCTCCTTTGGTATCGCTGGCTTGATTTCCCTAAGCGCCTTTTTGAAATCATCTGCGTTCACAGTATCTCTCTTCACTCTTATCGCATTCATACCCGCTTCTCTGCATAGGTTCTCTATCTCCGCGCCGGTATAGCTCTCTGTCAGGTTTGCGAGCTCGTAAAGATCCACGCTCTTCTCCAATGGCATCCTCTTTGTATGCACCTTGAAAATCTCTATCCTCGCCTCTATGTCGGGCATCGGTATGTCTATTATCTTGTCGAATCTCCCGGGCCTGAGCAGAGCAGGATCAATATCTTCAGGTCTGTTAGTTGCAGCAAGCACTATCACGCTCTTCAGCTCCTGCAAGCCGTCCAACTCTGTGAGAAGCGTATCCACTACCCTCTCAGTTACTCTAGAATCATCATAAGTTCCACGGGCCTTTGCTATAGCATCTATCTCATCTATGAATATTATGCACGGTGATGCTAGCCTGGCCTTTCTGAATATCTCCCTAACTGTCTTCTCGCTCTCGCCTACCCATTTGCTCAATACTTCAGGACCTTTTATCGATATGAAGTTCGCCTCCCTCTCTGTTGCAACTGCCTTTGCAAGCAGCGTCTTCCCTGTCCCAGGGGGGCCGACCAGCAAAACTCCCTTAACCGGCCTTATGCCTATCTTCTCAAATGCCTCGGGCTCTTTGAGCGGCATCTCCACAGCTTCCTTGAGCTCTGCCTTTACCTTCTCAACTCCCCCTACATCTGACCAGTGAACATTTGGCCTTTCAACAAAAACCTCTCTCAGGGCGCTGGGCTGTATATTCTTCAGTGCCTCCATAAAGTTCTCCCTGTTTACTGTTAGCTCGCTAAGCACATCTACAGGTATTGACTGTTTGTCTATTATCTTCGGGAGAAGTTTACGAAGCGTGGACATCGCTGCTTCTTTCACAAGCGCATTCAGATCAGCGCCAGTATAGCCGTGCGTTATGTTCGCAAGTTCTTCTATACTCACATCCTTGCTTATAGGCATATTGTTTACGTGTATCTGCAGTATCTGCTTCCTCGCATCCCTGTTTGGCACCCCTATCTCTATCTCTCTATCGAACCTTCCAGGCCGCCTCAATGCTGGATCTATGGCATCCTGCCTGTTTGTAGCTGCTAGTATTATGACCTGCCCTCTAGGCGGCATGCCATCCATCAATGTTAGCAGCTGCGAGACCATCCTCCTCTCCACCTCATTAGTTGCCTCCTCCCTCTTAGGGGCTATGGCATCTATCTCATCCATGAAGATTATAGTAGGAGATTTCTCATTCGCATTCCTGAATATCTCCCTTAACTTCTCCTCGCTTTCCCCTACAAACTTGCTGACAAGCTCGGGTCCTGATATGGATATGAAGTTTGCATCGCTCTCATTGGCAACTGCCTTTGCAAGCAGCGTCTTTCCTGTCCCAGGGGGGCCGTATAGCAGCACTCCCTTCGGTGGCTCTATTCCAAGCCTTTGGAAGAGCTCTGGATACCTTATCGGCAGCTCTACCATCTCCCTTATCTTCTGTTTTGCATCATCCAATCCTCCTATGTCTTCGTAGTGTACGTCTCCTATTCTTACAAGAGACTCAGATACGGGCTCATCCTTAACCACAAGGTTGGTGTCTATCCCTACCCTGACTATCCCGTGTGGCACCACCTGCACCACAAGGAAGTTGAATACCAGCCCAAACATAGGTATTGGTATTGAGTCTCCCTTCGTAAGCGGCCTGTTCTCCAGTCTCCTCTTTGCATACTCTGAGAAGTCTGGCGAGAGTGGAGGCCTCTGGCTCGGAGGCGGTGCAAGTACAACCTTTTCCGCATCCTTGACCTCTGCCTTAGATATGAATATCTTATCTCCTATTCCAACTCCCAGGTTCTGCCTCAGATAACCGTCTATGCGTATGAATCCAAGGCCTTCATCGCTAGGATGCGATTGCCAGACAACTGCCGCCGAGGATTTTATCTTACCCTTTATCTCTATAATATCTCCTGACACTACTCCTAACGATTTCCTAGATTTGGAATCTATCCTGGCTATGCTCCTGCCAGAGTCTGTCACTAGCGCATCCGCAACGGTAAGTTCCAAAGAGGTTGTCATGAGATCAGCTTCTCACACATGCAGGCATAGTTGCACTGCATGCCCATTTATAAAGAGTGCATAACAGGAATATATAACTTTCTATGCTTATACTCTTCTGTATTCTGAAATTTCGCGGCAAGGAGTGTTCATATGGGAAAATTCAATCTGGCAGATGAAGAACTGACAAGGATCTGGATATGCAGAAAGTGCAAGGCTAGAAACAGGGCAGGATCTGCAAAATGCAGGAAGTGCGGCAGCAAGTACATGAGGACCAAGAGGAAGGAGAAGAGGGTCAAGAAGTAATCTTTATAGGCATTGCAGAATAGTATTATGTTATAATGAAGTTTGAGTGATCAGATGGCAGAGCTTAATCCAATAGAAGCCGCAGTGGTGCAGGCAATGAAGGACATCGGCGCCACGAATGAGGAGAAGAAGAAAACTGCAGATGACATAGCTAAGAAATGCAACAGGCCAAAGAGCATGGTGAACAACGCACTTGTCTCACTGATAAATAAAGGCGTGATAAAGAGAGTTGCAAGGGAGAAGGCATCTGGGTACTACGTGATACCTGCAGCCTGAAGGTCAGTTTTATGGCAGAGAATACGGATTCCATCGAATTCTTTGCCGACTGCCCAGGCTGGTTCTTGAAATCCACCAAAGCAATAGATACAGGCACAAAGCCCCTTGAGGTAGCTAAGTATCTCGCATTTGTGAGACGAAACGTAGATATAAAGGCATTTACCTTCTTAAACCTTGATCTAGCAGCGCTTTCGAAAGCAGCTTCAAAGATGACCGAAGAGCTGAAAGGCATCTCTTCTCTTCCAGTCGCTTACAAGAGAATGGCAGCGAAAGATGGCAAGGAAGCCGTGGAAAGCGCTGTGATGGGCGAAGAGCATAAGAAGCCGTTTGCAAATGCCTATCTTTTCAGGATGATACTCGAAAACCTTAAGCTGGATTACACCCTGCATCCTGACAGAAACAGGATATTCGCAGGCTGCGCTGATGGTATTAAGAACGAATCTAAAGGTAGCAAGGATCCTTCCAACGCAATATCTTTCATAGCAAAGTATGGCAAATGGGTTTCAATAAAAAAGATGAATATCAGAGAAGATACAAAGCCTGAGGAGATAGCAGCGCATCTTACCTCCATAAGGCTAACTCTTGACAAGAAAGCGTTCGAATACACCGGGCTAAATGCTGCAGGGCCAGATGATTACGTCGCATCGTTAGGTAAGATGCGAAGGAGTGCTGAAAATCTGGAGAAGGCCATCAATATACTCAATTCAAAGGCAACGGATGTGAAAGTAGCAGAATTTTCAAAAGGCACAAATGACGGGGGAGAGGTTGCAAGAATCTACCTCCTTAGGCAGATGCTACAAGCAATGAAACTTAATTTCGATGTGAGTCCAGAAGAGCTCACATCTGCCTACCCTAACTTGAAGATACCAATGCCTCCTGGCCGAAAGCCAAAGAAATAGTAGGTTACATCTTAAACTGCCTTTAAGCGAGAGTGGCGATTTGGGCTGCATAACAGAATGCCTGCACTGTTGGCATTATAATACTGCAGCTATCCACTAAATCTTAAAACTGTGGTTGCATTTGGTGCAGAACTCCTCTCTTTCGCTGCTGCTCTTCGTAGATATTTTTGCATGCCATTCGCTTTTACAGTAACAACTGCATCCTATCATCGCCTGACAATTCCTGCACATAACATTCACCGATGCTTATCCTGACTTCTATCTTTTATTCTTTTTGTCACTCTGAAATTTCTAATGTGCAGGGGGAGAGATTTGAACTCTCGAAGGCGCTAAGCCACAGGATCTTAAGTCCTGCGCAATTTTCTGTGGCCAAATGCCAGACCAGGCTCTGCCACCCCTGCATTGTGAACAGGCTAGGCGTACATCGACGGGCCAGAACCTACGTTGTCTGCGTTGGCATAATGCTCGTGGGATTCTTTGACCTTGCTCATCATCTCGCTTATCTTTGCCTCAACCTCCTTTGCCTCCTCCTCCAGTTCGCTTAGATCGACTTCTACACCGAGGAGTTTATTAAGTCCTGTTATAGCTATTTCTGCATACTTTGGATCCATTATCGAAGGATTGACTTCCACAAGTATATCTATTGCAGGTATGCCGAACTCCTTCGCATTAACCAGCAGCGAAGCGCTAACTCCAGCAACGACGCCTTCTTCAATAGCTTTTATGCCAATCTTGCCTGCCTTCTTAACAGTGCTTTCGTCAGAGGATGTCATGTATATGGTATCTGATGGCTTCTGCGAAGGCATGCCTCCTACTGAAACCATGCGCAATACTCCATACTTCCTAGCAAAGGCGAGTATCTCTGAAGTAAGTTGGTAGACAGCGTTAGCTGCTATGGCGAACTCAGCAATGAAGAGCACCAGCTTATACTTCTCGTTCTTGTATATGCGCGCCGGATGCATTGGCACCGCATCGTGAACAGCCGCTATAGGAGGGAACAAGTCACTTGATATATATCCTATATATTTCATGTTGAGCTTCTCTATCATATAGCTGCCTGACATGGTTCCTACAAGGCCTATGCCTGGAAATGCCTCTATGAGCGTATATCCCTTTATCGTTTCTTTCTCATCGAAAAGCCTTATGCCAATCATGGAATCATATAGTAGAACCAAGAATAAGAATTTAAAGCTATACTTGGCGACGCAGGCATCTGTTATATTTTAATGACGTATCTCCGATGATAAATATAAAAAGATATACCTTTCATCTAATACCGGTGAAAGTATGGCTGAAAGAATGACAGATGAAAAAATAAAGAGAGAAGATGGCTACCTCTACTTTCTGGGAAAAGATGGGTATGCATGGAGAACACCCATGAAGAACAACCCTAGGGGCAGAAAGGCGAAAGTCGGAAGCGAGAAGGTACCAAGAGAAGAAGGATACCTCTACTTCATAGACAAGAGCGGGTACGTAGCTAGAACCAAGATGAACAGGAGGGGAAGGGTAAGCACCGCAAGGCGAAGAAGATAATCTAATTTTATAATTTTTTATTTTTAAATTTTTTATTTTAATAATTGTTTAACTGCGCAGATAGAAATCCAAATCTTGCAGAATGCTGGAGCGAGTTGCAAAGAAGGCTATATCCTTTCTTCATAATAATTAGTAAGTGATCTGGATCCTCAATTTCTAGAAAGGCCAGTCCTATTCCAAGGTATGGATTGATCATTTAATTTTAGCCTCTCAAGCCTATTTAAGACAAAGGGCATTACAACAATTCACTTTTTTACTTTTTGCTTTGCTACTTGAAAATAACGGATTTTATGCCTCTACGGCAAGAGGTTTGCTGATTTCCTTTCAGCGAAAGGTTATTAAATGCATGTGTTTATTTAATAGCAACCAAAAAGGAATGATATGATGGGAAAATTTAGATTGCAAAGCGCAATGGAATACCTGATGACCTACGGCTGGGCCATCTTGATAATAGCTGTAACACTTGGTGCATTGGCGTTCCTAGGAGTATTCAGCGGAACAGGATTGCTCCCTACTGCTTGCATAGCGTCATCTGGCTATATATGCAACAACCCCGTATACATCCACCAGACCGGCGGAGAAGGTAACCTTATAGTCACAATAGGGCAGTCTACAGGAACTCAATGGAATACTGCAAATGTGTATTTCGTTCCACAATCTAGCGAGGGCTCTGTGGCCTCTGGAACATCTCTGACTTCGGCTTCGTATGTGGGATCAAACACTAACGGCGGTACCGGATGGACATTCCCAAGCGGTATGCAACAATCAGTGACTATACAAATACCTACATCTTCGGGGACAACTCCGCCAGGGACATCGCTTCAAGGCTATCTGTGGGTTACATATACCACGTCTTCAGCCGGCGCTGCGCCGCTAGAGACAGAGTTTGCAACAGTCACTGCAAAGGCGTCCTGACTTTTCAGGCCCTTTCTTTTATTTTTAGATTTTTAGGATTAGTTTTCTAATATTTTCTACTTCTTTTCCTCTTTTATCTTTATTACTTCTATGAGTTCGTTCGCACTCAGCAGCGGCTTCCTGAGCCTATCTATGTCATCTATCCCTATCCTAGGGCATGCAGTATTCACAAATGCATCGAAGCATAGCATGTTGTTCACCGCGTCAAAGTCTACATTGTTGGATACGAGTATCTCTGCCTTCATTCCAGCTTTCGCTATCTTCTCTTTTAACAGCTTCGCAAGGTTCATGTTGAACTGCCCATTCTTGGTACTGACGAGTATGCCGAAGCTCTTCGCGTTAATAGCTGCCGCAATTTTCCCTGTGCTCTTCTTCCTGTAAATCTCCCTGTATCTGTCTATCCTCTCAACGCGTTTCAAGAATGGATCCACCATAAAGAATGGTTTTGATGTGTGGAGCAGCGCACCTATCGGGTGGAAGATGCCGCCGCCGAAGTAAACATGCGCATCCACATGCCTGTCTATTGAAGCCGAACTTCCTATGTCGCATCCTAATATCTGCCCATTCTGCTTTGCAAAGCCATACGGTTTCCCTATGAATACTTCCTTGCCCTCCTTCTCGTAGAAATTCCTTATATCATCTAACTGGTGTATATGCTGTATGGTGGTGCATATTCCCAACTTTTGGTAAGGCGCCAATCCTGCCGAAGAGAGCTTCAGCACCCCAAGGTCCGCATCTATCTTGTAATGCACATACTCTACGTTAAAGTCAATTTTGTGGAATTCTGCATGACCGAAGTGAACAAGCTTCTCTGCGCCTATAGTCTTTGCTTCATCTATAGCCAGATCGCAGGCACCGTAAGTAGGAGATGACGAGATGAAGACCTCATGGCCTTCTCTCTCAAGCGATTCGGCGTGGTCCAAAGCCTGCTGCTTTAGGCCTTCTGGAAATTGCAGTAGAATACGCATTCGTCATCACTGTGGTTGCATCCTAACATTTATATTGGCTCCTATATAAAAGTATTGCATGGAGCAGAGCGTTATCCTTGTGGACTCCAGAGGCAGAAGGATAGGCACCGAACAGAAGCTCAAAGCGCATTCAAATGGCGGAATATGGCATAGGGCCATATCCATATTTGCATTCAACGATAAAGGAGAGACCCTGCTGCAAAGAAGGGCATTCATAAAATATCATACCCCTGGTAAATGGTCTAACACATGCTGCAGCCATCCTGCACCAGGAGAAAAAGCAATTAGCGCAGCTCATAGAAGGCTTATGGAGGAGATGGGATTCAGTTGCAAACTCAAGAATGCTTTTATGTTTAAATATGAAGCAGATGTTGGAAAAGGTCTAACTGAGAAGGAATATGACTACATCTTTTTCGGTAGGTTCAATGGCGAGCCTAAGCCCAACTCCGACGAGGTTTCTGAATACAAATGGATGGGCTTGCAAGAACTAACCAGCGACATAAACAAGAACCCCGATTCGTATACCCCCTGGCTAAGGCTTATGATCGGAGAGGTTTCCAAAAAGTATATGCAGCTCAAGGATGAGATCTAAGCCGCAGTTCCTTTAGACTTCAGCATCTCGCTAATTTCTATCTTATATGTGCCTGATAGCTTAGATGCAGCTCTCTTGAGCGCCTCCATCGCTATCCTCCTATTGTTCTTATCTGCTTTCACTTCGAGCACTCCCTGCCCTTTCCCCACCCTAGCTGCGACTGATATGCCTTTTCCAAAGGAAAGAGACATACCCTGCGAGAGCCTGTCTGCCCCCGCCCCTGTAGCTCTCTTCTTCTCCCTTATCACGTTGTGAGGGTAAGTTACCACTCTGAAGAAGTAGTTTCCAGGTATCTCTCTTTCGAGGTGCTTGTTTGCCACCTGCCTTGCAGCCTCGAGTGAATTAGACCTAAGCTGGACTCTCTGGTTGGAGCAGAGCCTAAACGAGAGCTCATAAGAAGGTTTGTCAACGCCCATTCTAAAGACCAGAAGGCTCGTGTGTGGCAATGCTTTCACATAGCTCTTCTTAGGTTTCTTTACTGAGTACCTGCTCCACGCCTGGCTGTTGGGAGTCCTCATGGTCCTCGCTGGTCTAAGCTTCATGAATATACCTGTATTAATATTCTAAGAAATGTATTTATACCTTGGCGTTATGGGGCTTTTATAGGAACTTGACATTTACATTCAATTACCTAGACAAGCCCAATTTCCTTAATAACATAGAGGAGACGATGCAAGACCTTAGATTTCCAATTAAGGCAATTGTCATGACCTGAGAACATGCCAAAACAAACAACGATAAGAAACCAACAAACCCCCGGTGGGAAAAGGATTCTTCTATCATATGCGATTCGCTTTTATCCAACCATGAAGGGCATAGGTTTCCCTCCCACATTGTTAAGTTTTACGTTTTGTCAACTCCTATGACCTCCTTTGCCCATCTTTCAATGCAGCGAGCCGTCAATATAACCTCAACATTTCTACCACGAGTATATTCAGCCAACCTCGTTTTAAAAAACAAAGAGGTATATTGTAGAAAGGTTTAAATAGTTTATTAAAGTATATTTATTTTACTTAAATAAATGATTATATAGTTGATTATATGATATCCCGACATAAAATTGTCTCAATATGTATAAAAACACTGTTCCTAGCATCTACCCTATCGCTGGCGGCCAAGCCTGCTTACGGGTTTATTCCGCTACCGAACCTTGACATACTATCTACATTATCTTATGTGCAGGCCCTTTTGATGAAGGTAGGGCCTCTTCTAAGCGCTGTTTTGTTCGTAACCGCAGGCATATTCTATGCTATAGGCCAATTTTTCCCTTCATACAAGAGGGCAAGCCTACATGGCATGTCCATAGATATGATAATAGGCGCGATAGTTGTCGCTGCACTATCAGTTGCATCTACTGGCCTCGCCGCAGCTTCAACCAACCTGCTCTCAAACATTACCTCAAACTCACTGTGAGAAGATGCGACTATTTTGGGAATATGGTTTTTCCATAGCCGTAGACCTGATAGCGATAATGATCGCAGTAAGCGGCATATCGCTTGGAATTGGATATGCGTTTAACGAGAAGAGGCTCAAAGAATTCGGCAGGCAGGAGCTCTTCCAGTCTATATTCAACGGTATCCTTGTCGGGTGCTTGCTTGCCCTTTTTTCCACGCATGGCATAATTGGGAATCTTATAACTGCACTAACGCAATCAAAAGGCACAAGTTTTTCGTGCAGCGAGGCGTTGTCAGGAAACCCTGCAATATGCTTTGCCTATAACTATCTGGTAGGCATTGGGCCTTACACATTTATGGGCCAAAGCAATCAATCTGTACTTAGCGTTTCTACGGAACTAATAACTGGCCTCCTGGGGCTTAATGCGATCATCGGCATAGTAGCTGGTATAAAGATCAATATATTTGTCATTAGCATTTCGTTGGCTTCAGTATTGAGCCCAATAATAAATGAAATACAATATATCATACGAATCCTCGCAGACGTATCAATAAGTGCAATAGTACAGGCATCTCTGCTAATGTTCGTATCTGTAAGCTCAATTACTGCAATACTGCCGACAGGCCTGATCCTAAGGTCATTTCTACCAACGCGGAAGATAGGTGGATTCCTGATATCTCTCAGCATAGGGTTCTACGTCGTCTTCCCCCTCACATACGTATTCAATGCTGCTCTCATAAGCTCCTATTCTGGCAGCATCAGCAACACTTCAATAGGCTCTGTAAGCATCAACGCTTCAAACCTTGAAAATACGCTTCTTTCTGCAAACCCTGGCACTAACGAGAGCCTAAGTCGGCACATAGCATCGCTTGCTTCGGGCATCGAGGCGTCTCTCGCAGGTATGATGAATGGCATAATGTCGGATGTTGCATATCTGCTGATGTATGCATTTATCCTGCCCGCATTCAGCCTTATCTTAACTGCCGTATCAATTAGAGAAATAGCCTCGTTGCTAGGGTCAGAGGTATTTTTTGGTAGGTTCAGGTTATTATGATGCAAACAGGCTATGGCTATCGCAAAAATAAGATATATTCATACATGATATACTCACTCTCTGCAGCCTTATTTACTGCCAGCATATTCTCATACTCTGCCTTGCTTGTGTTTTCATCCGCTATACTGCTCTTACTTGCTTCTATATACTACAACAGCGGCCACATTGTAAATAACCTGCTGTTGCGCAAATCAAAGGTAATAGAAATATACAACGGATACAAGCTCAGCACCGAAGGATTGTCCCTCTGCAAACGAAATGGCAATGAATTCGTTAGCATTTCAGCTGCAATATTAACTCCGAATAATATATCCAATATAACTCCAGAAGATTATGAATCCGTAATAGAGAGTGTTCATGAACCATTTGACCTCTCTATTTCAATAGTCGAAGAGGGCAAAAGCCGAATACTTGAAGATCTTAATACAAAACTCAAGATGAAAGAGATAGAGCTTGCGAAAATCGACCCTGGAAAATATGACAGGATAAACAGCATAAAACGGGATATCACAGTAATAGAGGGCGATATTGAAGATATATCTTCTGGAGGCAAAGCACTTTCTATTTATATTATCCTCAAAACACGCGCAACTTCAGCTAATGAGATCGACGCAATAGTGGAATCTGCTAAAAATATCGAACGTTTAGCAGAATCTTTCGCTGCTTCATGCAGGCTTGAATACAATATACTTAGCGGAGAGCATCTAATCCGCGCATTGGAAAGCTGGTGATATGCTTCAATACGATGGGTTTCTATCCGGCTCTAGGAGGATATCTAGATTGATCTGCATGCCTACATTTGCAAAGCCTGAAACAGGAAAAAATGAAAGAAGTTCCGCTGATAAGATATATCTTGGCAAGACCTCTATCCTTTCCATCCCGTTCTTCCTTGACTTCGATTCTACATTCAATCCTCATGTATTGATAGCAGGAACAAGCGGCAGCGGAAAAACCTTCACAATTAAAAGCATTATGGCAAAATTAGGGCTAATCTGCAACTCCTCTATTATTTCATTAGATTTTACCGGGGAATATGCAAGCGTTGCAAAACTAATCTCCGCTTCTAGCAAAATAGAGGATTGCATAGATGGCTCAGTGTATATAAACCTGAAGAGTTTGCCTGATATGAAAATTGCAGAGGAGATAAATAGTGTATTGGCAGAGCTTACTTCAATAATGAAAAGCAGGCGGCAACCTGCAAATAGGATATTTATAATTATAGACGAGGCCTGGAAATCAATCAGCGATAGCCCTTTCTTATCAAGCATAATACGCGAAGGCAGAAAATACAATATATGCATGATATTAGCCTCGCAACTTGTAAATGACATAAAGCCGCAAATGATTGCAAACATATCCACTACATTGGCATTTAGATTGCAGGATAAGTTGGGGATACAGTGCCTCATCAAAAACTACGGATTAAAAGATGAAGCGTATACAACCTTTGGTTCGCTTCAGATAGGGAGCTGTATTGCAATACAGGCGCTTAAATCGGGCAGATGCCGCAGCCTGCTTATAGACAAAGTTGCTGGCGCTAGAGTTGATGGGTCCGCCAAATTGAAAATAGGTGAAAATGTGGTAGAAATAAAACTAGATGATCTCGAACGTATCATACGCATGATTTCAAAAACCGATCCTTCAGTATTTATCCAGAAAATTGAATCTGACGGGAGCATAACAACTGCTGAGCTTATAAATCAAATGCTCAAGTTAGGGGCAGAAAGACGAAAAATATTATCTGAATTAAGAAAACTTAAAATCACTGACAATGAGCTATCTGACGCATTTGCATCTTCCGAGGCGCTTAAATGAGGAAAAAAGGCTATTTGATAAGCAGGATAAGCATGAAGGCGAGGCTGCTAGGAAACCTAAAGAATGTAGAATCGCTAATCAACCAATACCCATACAATGAGAAAATCTCAGGCGGCAGCAGCCTCAAATACTTAATACGCGAAGATGAAAAAGCCAGCGAGCGCTTTTACATTATCGACTTTGGAAAAAGCTTCATAAATTTCTCTACATTTTCATCTACTTCGCCTCTAAACTGCATAGAAGAATCCCTTGCGAGGCTGCTAACTATTATCTCAACTCTCGGAGACAATTACGAAGTAGAGGTAAAAAACCTATTTCCATATTTGATATATGCATTAATGCGGCAGCGTCTCGTGTATTATATGGAAAATTTAAAAGAGCCAAATGATAACTCTGTCGACTTAATGCTTGCCCGTCGCATAAAACGCTTGCTCATTGAAAACAATAAACTTAAATCTGAGCTTTCCGAGGCAAATGGAAAGCTAATGCGCATATTGACGAACCTCATAATTGCAAAATATCCTAACAACGCGAGCTTGCTTGAAATTGCAGAAAACAATGGGCTCAGCAAAAATGATGTAAATGAAGCCCTTTCCAAATTGCGGAAAAATGGTTATTTTGTAAGGCAAACTTTAGGCGGAAGATTTAGCGTGGTGAAACTATGATTTTCGATTATTTAATGCGACTGTTCCCAATAGCAATCGGCGCATTTGCGGCCTATATGCTGACAAAAATAAATATATCCAGCAGAAAAGTGAGTATACTTCCAGGCACAAGCCCTTCTTCCTGTTCTGCCGAAGAGATTAGATTTGATTCAATTGACCGTAAACTGCTCCTTAGGAAATATTCTTTGGATGAACTTATAATAAATGGAAAATTCGAAACATTAAAGCCAAACATCGAATTCCTTGCGTTCTATAAGTTAGGGCTCATTGATGCAACAAACTACAGCCCCCACCGCCGTTACATTTTCAAAAAAATAAAAAGAATCAAGATTTTCCTTATACGGAAAGAAGAGCTGTCAAACACAATGGCCTTCGGGTCTCTGTCTGGGATAATTATGGCTTATATGCTCGGGTACAAGTTAGATCTTGTATGCTCCAGTGATGCGGCAAGCCTATCTGAGATGATAAGGTGGTAGCAATAAAAGTATTTAGAGTCGATTCGATACCTTCAAATATAAATTATAAGTTACTAATCAACTCTGCGCTTAATGAACAGTTCATGATATATCATGATTTATCTGAATCTGAAACATTGATGCTTGCAACCAGCGAACTCGTAGCATCATTGCACAATTCTATCCCTGGTTTGTCCGTATCTGAGAAATACAAATCATTCAATCTTAGTTCCATGCGCTATTTGTCTATATACACTAAAAATAACCAGCAACCTCTATGGGATATATACAATATCCTAAAAGGCCATAGCTCTGGGCTGTTTGTATCTTTCTGCCCGTCAAATTACAAGCATGTAAAGAAAACTAAAGACCGCATAGCTGACTTTATGAGCAGGGAGGAGATACGTGTCACAAAAAGTATTATCCCATTAGACAAAAGATCATCAGGGTCAATACAATCTGACTTGTACTATGGTTATGACAGCCGGATGGCTAATACTTCATTGTTGGAAATGCTCTCCGAATCTCTTTTCCTAAATGGCACATCCTACAAAGTTGCGATGATAATCGAAAGCTATTTAGATGAGCACCTATTTACCTATTTGAAATCCAAATTAAAGGTAATATATCAATGTGAGATTCACCCTATGTGGATTGAAAAATTATGGAAAATCGCAATTGATAAAGATGCAATACCCTTTTCTCAGGAGGCCTCCTCTTCTCTTCTCTCGTTTTCTGAAAGCACAATCAAGGAACTAGTGATAAATTCCCCTGCCAAAATTTCTAAGGCTGGAATTTTTATAGGGACTAGGATGCTTGGAGGAGTAAGTGAGACCAATGATAAGATTTGCATACCAATTCCAACCTTAAACTTAGGTGTAATAATAACCGGAGTCCCTGGGACTGGGAAGACCTTCGCAGCCATGAATATAGTAGAGCAGGTTTTACGTGCAGGCATGCGTAATATTGCAGTTATATCTCCAACTTCGGAATGGGGCAATATTGCATCAGAATGCGGTATGAACCTTGTACGCATATCTGATCCAGCCTTGAGCCTGAACCTTTTCGGATGCAGCGACGCAAACGTATCCAGGTTCTATGAAAACCTTGCCATGCTAATTGCAAACTCCTGCAACGCAGGCCCTTATACAAACCCACTGGAAAAGTGCCTCTTGTCTGCCTTCCATAAATGTTACTCCGAAGCACTGGATCCCGATCCAACTGAACTTTACGAGCAGATAGAGGAGGCAATTATAGAGCAACATGGGAAACGCAGCAATGCAGGTGTAAAATATACTAAGCATGGAGAGAACATACGCTCTGCGCTTGAAAGCATAAGGCTATTAATAATGAAGCGTCAATTCGCATACAATGGTGGAACTAAGATCAAAGATCTGCTTAAAAACGGAGTAATATTCGATCTTTCTGGAGCCAGCAACAGCACCAAACCGCTTTTTTATTCGCTGATACTAAACCAAATATACTCTTACGCTGAACAGTTTGACGAGCTTGGGGACGGGGCTCTAAGAATGCTGATATGTGCGGAGGAAGCGCATCTTGTTTTTGGCAAAGCTAAAAAATCCGCGCCTTCTGTGGACCTTGGCCAGAGGATGCAAGATTTCAGGAAAAGAGGGATATGCATGATGCTAGTAACCCATAATGTGACTGACATAGATGATACACTCAGGAGATTATGTCAGATTAAAATGTATTTTAGGCAAAACTCCGATATTGCTAAGTACGCTGCAAACGATCTAATATTTTCAGAAAAGGACTTTACGGAAGTTGCTGATAAGCTCAAAACCCTAGGGCAGAGGATATGCGCATTAAATCATATAAACCAAATTGGAACATCTAAAAACCCGACATCATCAATTTTTATGAAAGCTTCAGAACAGAATCATACACAGGCGCCAATGCCTTCTCTAGCAAACAACGAATCAAGAAATAAGACAACTATTGTTTCATTGTTTAAGGCAGACGGATCACCTGCAGCCTGCTTCAAAGCGGAGGTACGTTATGTTCATGAAGTATTATTTTCAGGGTACACGGATGAAGCTGGTCATATAAAGTCAAATGCCATATTGGATGGGAAAAAATGCGAACTAATTATTTATGGTGAGAAAAGAAAGGATAATCGGCTATTTTACATAATCGGAGGGGAAGAATCCATAATAAAACTTAACTGCTGAAAATCATATAAGCCCTAACCCGTTCTCAAAGTCATCTTTGCGGAACTCTGCCCCAAGCTGCTTCGTTATTGTAATTGCATCTTCCAAAGCACTCTCCAAGCATGAGCTAGCTCCTGGAGACGGAGTTATGTTGAATATCGCCCCATCTTCAACTATCTTTCCAGCTCCAAGTATCAATGATTTCTTATCTTCATCTATTATCTGCGGCCTTATGCCGCCTACGCCATTTGCAAATTTCAGATCGCCATGCTTTATTGAAGGCACTATCTTTGCAGCCTCGTTCTTAAGGAATGAGTGCTTACCGAAGAAAGGAATATCATAAATGGCATTTCTGCCGAGGATTCTGCGTATATCTTTGTCTGAAAAGATATTCCAAAGGCTCTCGAGCGTTTTAATGTCAAAATCAAAAGTCCTTAGATAATCCAATATAGTATCACTATGTCTGCGCTCAAGCTGTATCCCTACCGTGACTGTAGGCCCGAATCTTGTTATGTTAGGGTTGGTAATATCCGGATCTCCATGTACGGCTGCAAATGGTATCCCGCCTATCTGCACCCTGTAGACTTTCCCATTCAGCACCTTTGGAGTATAATAAAAATTTCCGCCAATCGATAGCACCGATAGGTTCCTATCATATCCAAGTGATTTTGCAAAAAAGAGGCTATATGCGCCAGTGGCGAAGACTACGAACCTTGTCTTGTAACTCTCATTTCCAGACCATAGCACATATAATTCCCCTCTCCTTTCAACTGAATCTATCTTCACCCCTTTAAGTACATCCGCCCTCCCATTGCTGCCGCCTACCGCTCCGTTTGCAAATGATGTAGCAAGCTTTCCGAAATCTACCATGTATCCTTTATCTGAGAGAAGGGCTGCAAGTTTATCACCTGTCTTCCTACCTTTTACTACGTTTGGCTCAATCTTTCCTACTCCCTCGCTGTCTATCCTTATCAACCCAGGGAAGAGTTCCTTCAGCCACTTGCTGTACATCTTGTCTATGAGTTCTACCTCATCTTCTCCCACTGCGAGTACCATCTTCTGACAACCGCGTATCATCTCCTCTTTGACGGCCTTCGGCAGCGCTTCTGTGTAGCGCAAAAGCCTCTCCGCTGCCTTCTTTGTCTTTTTGGCATGCTCTTCTGAATAGTTAGTTTCTATGTCTCCAAAATGCAATGTTTGAGAGTTATTGCTGCTGTTTGAGTTGAGCAGCGCGAAATCGTCGTATTTCTCAACAAGCAGTATCTTCCTTATGTCTGTATATCTGCTTAGAACATAGAGCAAAGAGGTCCCCGTGACGCCCCCGCCTACTATAATTACATCGTACTCATGTGTCAACAAATAACCTTTAACTTATTCAATGATTAATATTCAAAAAGAGGGTTTTTATTACGGACATGCGGCCCACTTAACGCGCGCTTGGCATCTTCGACATAGCGGGATCATCATTCGCTATTCTAACTGCTATCGCCTTTCCGACCTCTGAGCACCGCGATTCTCCGCCTATATCATAAGTCCTGTATCCATCACCTATGGCTCCCTCTACCGCTGCAAGCATCGCCTTCCCAGCCTCATCATATCCCATCCACTCGTACATCATCTTCAGCGAAAGTATGCTTGCTATGGGATTCATCTTATTCATGCCAGTATACTTAGGCGCAGATCCATGCACAGGTTCGAACATTGCATATCCCTCTCCTATATTTGCCGAGGGTCCTACGCCTACGCCACCTACTATCTCAGCAGCCTCGTCAGAGAGTATATCTCCAAAAAGATTCTCCGTAACGATCACGTCGTAATTTACAGGGCTCTTTATTAGCCACTGTGCCATCGCATCTACATGTGCATCATCAACCTTTACCATTCTGTACTTCTTATCAGTTGCCTCCTCCATTATGGACTCCTTGAAGAGGCCGTCTGTTTCCTTAAGTATGTTTCCCTTGTGCACTATTGTAAGGTGCTTCTTTCTCCTTGCCGCCATATCAAGCGCAAACCTACCTACCTTTCTACTAGCCTCCCTTGTTACCAACCTCATGCCAATTGCAGTATCGTCATTCACTCTAACATCGAATCCAGAATACATTCCCTCTGTATTTTCCCTTACTATGACCATATCCACCTGATCCTTGATTCCCTTAACCCCTGCGAGGCTCTTTGCAGGCCTTACGTTGGCATATAGCTTAAATGCCTTCCTTATCTTCACAGCCGCGCTTGTCTCAGATCCCTGGCCCTCCGGGGTAGTCATCGGCCCCTTTATTACGCAGTCGCTCTTTTTCAAAAGCCTCAAAGTGGCATCAGGTAGGTTTGTTCCGAGTCTCCTTATACAATTGTATCCTGCTTTTCCCTCAGTAAACCTCATAGTTATTCCAAATCTCCTATTCACTGCCTTTGCAACAATTAGTGCCGCACCTATTACCTCGGGGCCTGTTCCATCCCCTCGCAATACAGCTACAGACCATCTATCTTTCATCTTCCCCCCTTAAGCATCTTATTCAGCACGTAGTTAAGTATCCCTCCGTGTTTATAGTACTCAACTTCAAGCTCCGAGTCTAGCCTTACTGCCACCTCAGCCCTGGCGATCCTTCCGCCCTTCTTTCTGAAAATCATCCTTGCAGGCATATTTGGCCTTATGGCCCCGTCGAGTTCTATCGAGATCTCGCCTGAAGGGTCGATTGCCAGTTCATCAGCGCCGTCTCCTTCGGCGAACTGCAGAGGAAGTATGCCCATACCTATGAGGTTAGACCTATGTATCCTCTCAAAGCTCTTGGCGATGATCGCCTTGACTCCAAGCAACATGGGCCCTTTAGCTGCCCAATCTCTGGAGCTGCCTGATCCATACTCCTTTCCTGCAATGACAATAAGGCTTACGCGCTCTCTCTTGTATTTCATTGCCGCATCAAATATGCTCATCTTCGCTCCATCTGTGAAATGCAGCGTGTATCCACCTTCATCCTCCACTATCATGTTCCTTATCCTGTCGTTTGCGAATGTTCCTCTCATCATAATTTCGTGGTTCCCTCTCCTTGATCCATAAGTATTGAAATCTTGTTCTCTGACACCATGCTCTTTAAGATATCTGCCTGCAGGGCTCTTCGGGCTTATCTCTCCAGCAGGCGATATATGGTCTGTAGAGACAGAATCTCCAAAAACTGCAAGAACGCGTGCGCCTCTTATACCGCTATTTGGGATAAACATTGCTCCTTCAGAGAAGAACGGAGGCCTGCGTATATAACTGCTATCTTTATCCCACGAATAGAGACTGCTTGCATTCCCCTTCAATGCATTCCAATATTTATTTACCTTAAAAATCCCTTCTCCATACTCCTTCCTGAAGAGATCCTTCTTGACCACCTTGCTTATCACTTCGTCTATCTCCTTCTTCCTAGGCCAGATATCCTTCAAATAAACCTCTTTTTCACCCTTGCCAACGCCTAGTGGCTCTTTTGTAAGGTCCTTTAGCACTGTGCCTGCTATTGCAAAGGCTATCAGCAGAGGAGGAGACATAAGATAGTTTGCCCTTATATCCTTGTGTATCCTTGCTTGGTAATTCCTGTTCCCAGAAAGCACCGCTGCAACTGCGAGGCCATTGTTGTTTATTGCATCGCTCTGCCCTTCTATCAAAGGCCCGCTATTTCCTATGCATGTTATGCATCCGTATCCTACAAGGTTATATCCTAACCTAGAGAGCGGCTCTATAAGCTTGGCAGCCTCTAGATATCTTGTCACAACTCTAGACCCCGGCCCAAGGCTTGTTTTCACCTTCCCATTGTCTACGCGCAGCCCTAATTCAACTGCTTTTTTCGCCAGCAATCCTGCTGCTATCATTACCGAAGGGTTGCTCGTGTTTGTGCAGCTGGTTATCGAAGAGATTACCACGTCGCCGTCAGAGAGAGTCCTTATCTCTCCTCTTCCACTCTTCAATTTCACGCTCTTTATTTTGTTGTGCTTAAGAGAACCCTTTATTTTGCCATCATCTGCTGCCATGCTTTCTGATGCCCACCTCACATAGTCGGAGCTACTTATCTTGCCTTCTCCTTTTCCTTCTCCTATAAACTCATCGATGAAATTGCCCCTTATCTCTTCAAGCGGTATCCTCTGTTTAGGCTGGCTTGGCCCTGAAACGCTGGCTCTGACACTCTCCAAATCAATCTCCATGGTATCGCTAAAGTCGACCTTGTCATATCTTATCTTCATCATTCCTTGCAGGCTGTAATATCTCTTTACAAGCTCTATCTGCTCCTTCGGCCTGCATGTTAAATTCATATACCTCAAAGTCTCTTCATCAATAGGAAATATCGCTACTGTGGCTCCGTATTCAGGGCACATGTTAGAAAGTGTTGCCCTGTCCGGGAGGCTCAATGATTTCACTCCCTCTCCAAAGAATTCGACGAACATGTTTACTACGCCTTTCTCCCTCAGCATTCTTGTAAGCGTCAATGCAAAATCCGTTGCCGTAACTCCTTCCCTGAGCTCTCCCTCCAGTTTCACTCCAAGAACCCTGGGAGTGACAAATGGCACAGGCTGGTTAAGCAACGCAGCCTCAGCTTCGATTCCTCCTACCCCGAAGCCGAGAACTCCAAGCGCATTAACCATTGTTGTATGTGAATCTGTCCCTACTAGCGTATCAGGGAACGCTGTAAGCCCGTCTTTTGTTTTCCTCAAAACCACGACTTTCGCCAAATATTCTAGGTTTATCTGGTGGCAGATGCCCGCCGAAGGAGGAAAGACCCTGAAATTCTTCATGCTGCCGCTAGCCCACTTCAGTAGCGAGTATCTCTCATTGTTCCTTGAGATCTCCCTCGCTTGGTTAATCGCAATGGAATCTGCAGATCCGAATGAATCTACCTGCACAGAATGATCTATTATCAAGTCTACTGGCACAACAGGTTCTATTAGCTCTGCTGAACCACCTCTCTCAACAATCTCATTCCTCATTGCAGCTAGATCCACTATCGCAGGCACTCCTGTGAAATCCTGCATAAGTATCCTGGAAACTTTGAACGGGATTTCTCTCTCCTTAGGGTTTTTTGCATTCCACCCTGCAAGCTCTATTGCATCAGCCTCAACGATTCCCTCCTCGCCTATGTTCCTGATCAACGATTCTAATACTACTCGAATTGAGAATGGCAACCTTGAGGCATCAATGCCCAATCTCCTCAGCTTAGGAAGAGAATAATACTTGATTTTCTTTCCGCCAAGCGAGAAGCTTGATGAACTGTAGCTGAAGATCTCAGAATCTCCCATAAACAGAGAATGAACTGTAAAATTCTTAAGCGTATACTTGGAATGTAATCATATGAGATATCTGCTCACCTGTACTAGATGCTCCTCTAAATACCCTAAATCATACAACAGCCAGCTATGCAGATGCGGTGGAATACTTGAGGTCAGGTACAAAAAGGTAAAACTTCCGGAGAAAGGCGAGGAGTTCTGGGATTTCGAAGGGGCTCTTCCTGATGGCAAATACCTGAAATACGAGCTAGGCGGCACCAAGCTTATAGAAGCCATGGAGAAAGGCCTCTATCTAAAACTTGAAACCGGCAACCCTACCTGCTCATTTAAGGACAGGGGATCTGCGATAGAGGTGGCGAAGGCTGCAGAGTACGGATACAGGGAGGTAGTTTGTGCATCTACGGGAAACATGGCATATTCAATAGCATACTACGCGAGGCTCTATAATCTGCATGCTAAAGTCTTCATAAGCAAGGGGGCAAATAGAGACAAGCTCGCAAACATACTTAGCACACATCGCGCTGAACTAATGATTGTTAATGGCGATTTCACCAAGGCGCAGGCTCTCGCGGAGCTATACGCAGAAAAACATGCGGCATTCCTTGCTGGCGACTATTGCTACAGGAAGGAGGGCCAGAAGACTGTCTGCCATGAAATCTTGGCCAAGCTTCCCGAGGTTAAGAACATCATAGTGCCTGTGGGAAACGCAACGCTCATAAGCGGCGTATTCAAGGCGCTGGCTGAGGCAAAAACGGCAGGCAGAATAAGGTCATTGCCTTATATAATAGGTGTGCAGTCCACCAGATGCATGCCTCTGGTAAGGGCGTTTCGCAGAGGCAAAGGCATCAAATACGAGAAACCTGCGACCAAAGCCGATGCGATAGCCGTGGGCTACCCTACCTTCGGTGAGCAGGCAATTGATGCTATAAGTAAGACAAAAGGCTCGATGGTCTCAGTCAGCGACAGCGAGATGGCAGCTGAGCAGCTCAGATTTATGGAAGACTATGGATTAGTTGCCGAACTCGCCGGCGTTGCGAGCCTTGCGGCTTTCAAAAAGTTCAAGCCCAGAGGAACAACTGTTGCAATAATAAGCGGCGGAAACGTATAGAAAATGCCATGAGAATGCAATATATATCTTTTCAAACCTTATCTCAATCGATGCCTGTATGGAAGATGTAGTATACACTGCCAGAGGAACCCCAAACATAGCGCTTATAAAATACTGGGGAAAGAGGGACGAAGGCCTTATACTTCCAAAAAACTCATCCATAAGCCTAACTCTAGATGGAAACGCCGAAACGGTAGTGGGGAAGGCATTTAAACTCTATACAACTACAAGCGTAGTCTTCTCACACAAGATAAATGCTGATTTCATTTACATAGACGGCGAACTGCAGGACCTCAGCAACAAGGCAGTGCGCGATAGGTTTGCTATAATAGACATCTTGAGAGGAATTGCAAAAACAAACGCGCATGCGATGGTTGTAAGCAAAAACTCGTTCCCTACGGCAAGCGGCTTGGCATCAAGTGCATCCGGCATCGCTACGCTGGCATACATTGCTTCAAATGCGCTGGATCTAAAGCTTTCTGAGAGGGAGCTATCCATACTGGCAAGGCGTGGCTCCGGCAGTGCGTGCAGGAGCATAATGGGGGGCATAGTGAAATGGGAGAAAGGAGAGGCCAAAGACGGCTCAGACTCATTCGCAAGGCAACTATACACGCACGATTATTGGCCTGAGCTGCTGGATCTCATAGCCATAGTTTCAGAGGACAAGAAAAAGGTGGCATCAAGAGCAGGAATGGCGCAGACGGTGGCTACAAGCGATCTATACAGAAAGCGGCTGGAGATTGTCGATGGATATGCCGCACAGCTTGAAAAGGCAATAGAGAAGAAGGATATGGATGTTATGGCTGAAATAATAATGAAAGAAAGCAATAGCATGCATGCTGTGATGCTAGACACTTCTCCTCCTATAATGTACCTCAATGACATCTCCAGGGAGATAATAAACGCAGTGCACGAGATAAACACAGCGTCAGGAAAGAGAATATGTGCCTATACATTCGATGCAGGCCCGAGCCCGCACATAATAACAACTGAGCATGAGAAGGAGAGAATTGTGGACAGATTGCTCAAAGTGGAGGGGCTGCAAAGCCTTCTCCTCACAAAAATGGGAAAAGGGCCAGAAATGTTGCAGGAATCCGACGCACTGATAGATAAGAGCTTTGCGCCAATGTTAAAATGAGCGTACGATCTCAATTAGCGCTATTTGCCGATTAGCCTGAATAGGATGCCAGCGAAACGCAAAGCCTCCGGCGAGGATTGAACTCGCGACCTCCTGCTTACCATGCAGGCGCTCTACCACTGAGCTACAGAGGCACAGATAGAGTTTGCAGCCATATTTATAAATTCCTAACTGAGGCATTTCTGCGCTGCTCTCTGCGGTGTCATATTACCTTATTAGTCTTCCGTAAACCTCTCTTGTCTTGGATATCGAGAAGAGGCCAAGATTGGCTGTATTCTTGATATATTTTTCTTTATTACTGCTGTTTATTATCTCAAGGATCTTATCTGCAAGCTTTTTTTCATCCGCAACTACGCACATCTCTCTTACCTCTTTTGGCATCTCATTGTAATTGGGAAGTACTACTGGTGTCCCCAATGCCACACTCTCAATTGCTACTATCCCCAGCCCTTCTCTCTCTGACATGTGCAGCATCGCTGCGGATCTCGCTATCTCTCTGTACAAATCCTCTTTCTTGCTGTAGAAGTGCCTAATTATCAGCGCCTTCCCTAATCCAAGCCTCTTAATATCCCTTCTTATACTTGCCTCTTCAACTCCTTCGCCTATTAATAGCCCTTTTACGCTTGGATCCTTTTTATGGGCCTCAGCGAATATCTCCAGCCATTTGTCTACCCTTTTTTCCTTTATGAATCTGCTTGAGAATATTATTCTTCTCTCCTTCCTCTCTCCCGATTCCCTTCTTATCCTGCCTATAAGCCTATCGTCTATAACCGGAGAGAATATGCGTATGTTGCCTCTCGGAATGCCTCTTTTTTGCAGCAGCGCAGCAGTACTGCTAGATATGGCAACATATTTTGACTCTGGTTTCATTGCAAATCCAGAATACCTGTGTGCAGCCTCTCCTTTTATCTTTCCCATATATTTCTTCCAGTATTCTCTCCTCCATACTTCTGCTATGTTTATCACTAGCTTGCAGCCATTCATCCTGCAGTAGAGGCGTACTGTGGGCAGATGCAGAAAAGGAAATGCGTCAGTTATAACCGCATCGAATTTGAACCTAAAAAGGTTTATTGCAGACATTGCAAAGATGCTTGCCTCCTTTATGGATCTCCTCCCGCCCCTATAAGCTGTTTTCTCATCCATTCTTGCATATGCGTGATAATGTATTCCATTATGTACAAACTCCTTCTCCATGCCTGGCCACCTCAGTGTGAGGAAATGTACTTCGTTTGATTTTGCAAGCTCGGCTGCCTCGTTCATCATCAACTGCTCTATGCCTCCCTTGTGCCATGGATAAGGCATGTCATAGAGAAATCCTATCTTCATAAAATGATTTACGCCATAGGACATTATAAAGATGTAAGGAAGGAACTAGGGGTCACCCGCTCTTACTCTTGTACGGGTCGTATTTACGATTTTCTACAAGAATCATTACCCCCTCAACCTTACTCAGATAGCTCTCTGTGCTCTCCCTAGTGAAGTATCCTGCCTCTCTCATTCTTTCCACTATCTGCCTTGGATCGATCATGCCTGCAGCTCCAGCTTTCATCATCACATGCACATATGCGTCTCCGAATTCCGCCAGGCTGCTGAACCTCTTGAGCACAAATGCCCTCCCTTGTCCTCCTTCATACCCCAGATTTGCGAGATTGTTGAATTCTATATTCCTATTACTATCTGTAGATAGCTTCCCTATCTCCATAAGCCAGTCTGAAATTACGAATTTGAATGGTATATTAAGTCTTTCTGAAACAACTCTGGCCTCCTTTATTACCTCTTCAAGATATGCCTTGCTAAGCATGGGTGATGGGCTCTTTCCCTCGTACTTCAAATCCACCAATATATTTGCATACATTCCAGAGGCAAGCTTCTCATTGCGTAGCCCAGCATCGGAAGGCGCATCTTTCCTCAAGGCTTTCTCCAGGGCAGCAGGAGCTATCCTTTCAATTGCAGCTTGTTTCACCTTCGGCGCCGCGTGCTCCCTAATCCGTGGCGCTATATGTGTATTCACCATATCCGCACTTAGTATTATGCCTGCGATTATCGCTGCATTTCTTGCTGCCTTATAAGGATTAAACCTCCTACCTCTGAGAGCTGCTGAGGTATATTGCATCATGGCATTACTGGCTCTGATCTCTCTGTTTGCAATTCTCTCCATAGGGTAACCTGCAGAAATTGATAGGGTTGTATCTATTCTCTTGTTTCTGGTATTTAAATATTGACCTTTGCTAGTTCTGCAGTCAAGGGCCGAATTAAACTACAAAGCTCCTTTACTGCGTTTCAGAAATCAAGAACTGCCATGGCTAACAAATAACGCCAACCAAACCTGTAATGCATTACCTCACAAGGAAATTTGCCAGTATAGATCTCACTACTCTGTTGCCATTCCGTGAAACTATGCCTCTCCTCAGCTTTTCCCTTGATCTTGGCCTCATCGCACTGTAGCAAGATGTACAGAGGTATCTCCTCTGAAGTATGCCAGAGCTTACATACATGTCCCTATCAAGTACGTATCTCGGCGGCATCACTCTCACATCCTTTTTTCCAAAAGGCTTGCTGCAGTTTAGGCAACTGTTCTCAATCTCCTTCAGCACGCCCCCCGCGTCTCCGTCTTTCTCAGAGGTAGCCGCTTTTCCTGCGAAAGAACGCAGGTCAGCGGCTGCCTCAGGTACCCCACCATCTTCCATCACACAATCCACCCCGATATAGTAAGCTGCATATTACCTATTTAAATCTTTTCTTTTATTGATTGTAATAATTCTAATAATAGCATTGTAAAAGGCATAAATGTAGCATTTTGATACATATTCATCAAATTTTTATGAAAAAATAACATAATTTTGAAAATTACTTTCAGAGAATTTGGAAGAATTGAAGCCCCAGATGGGAATTGAACCCACGACCCCTTGTTTTCCAGGTTTTAGTTAAACTTTGGTTCAAAGTCCTTACGAGACAAGTGCTCTACCACTGAGCTACTGGGGCAACATAAGATATTTACTGGAAAGAAATATAGGTCTTCTTCGAGCGCACTCGGCATCATATGACTGAATGTATTAAAACTGAGAAGCCACTTCAAATTCACTAATCCTCGTCACACAGTATGTGCACTCTATAATCATGGGACTTGAGGAGAGGACCCTGAACTCGCTCTCCGCTTCCGAATCGTTGTTGCTTATGCACCTTGTATATGTACACCTTATTGCGCCTTTTATGGTCTTTGGCAGTGAAAGAGTGTGTTTTTCTGCAACTTTGTATTCATCTACAATGCAGATTGTAGCTTCAGGAGCTATCAGCGCTATTAGCGATGCTTCGTCTTCTCCAACTCTCCTTCCTTCAACCTTTACCATGTCTTTCCTGCCAAGCTTCCTGCTCTCAGCGTTAACCAGTATTGCAACCTTGGCACTTCCTACTCCCTTTTTCCCCAGTATTGCCAGCGCCTTAAGCCCCTTACCTGCCGGAATGTGATCTATAACTGTGCCATTCCTCATCTTGCTCACGAAGAGCTTACCTTCCTCCATCAAACATCCTCTTAAGTATGGCCATCCTGACAGGAACGCCGTTGTTAGCCTCTTCGAAGTACATGGCTTTCTTGCTCCTGTCCACCCTCCTATCTATCTCATCTATCCTTGGCAATGGGTGCATCAGTATTCCTTCAGGTTTCATTCTTGCAACAAGATCCTCATTGATATAATAACTTCCTTTCGCCTTCTTATACTCTGTTTCATCAGCAAACCTCTCCTTCTGTATCCTTGTCACATAGAGCACGTCAACCTCCTCTATCACCGAATCTATATCATAGTCAATTTTTTTGCATTTAAAACCAAGTTTATCTATCACCTCGCTTCTTGCAGCGAGCTGATCCGGAGAGCTTAGGTATACAGCCTTAGGCTTGAACTGCCCAAGGGCGTAAAGGAGGCTGTTAGTCGTCCGTGAGTATCTTAAGTCTCCCATGAGGCAATACGTCAGCCCATCTATTCTACCAAACGACTCAACTATCGTGTAAAGGTCCACTATAGATTGCGTGGGGTGCTCGTTCCTGCCATCGCCGCAGTTTATCACAGGGTTTTTAGCTACTTCTGCAGCTAACTTCGCAGCTCCATCATACCTGTGCCTGATTGCTATGCAATCTGCATATCCGTCAAGCATCCTAATGGTATCTGAGAGCGTCTCGCCTTTTGCCATAGAAGTATCTTCCTGGCTCCTGAATCCTATCACAGAGGCCCCAAGCCTCTTTGCCGCAACATCGAAGCTCGTATACGTCCTGGTGCTAGGCTCGAAGAATGCAAGCGCAATTACTTTCCCATCAAGAATTCCCTTCCCTGCGCTTATATCTGCCTTGAAGCTTTTCGCATCAGAGAATATCTTCTCCAGATAACTCCTGCCAAGCCCAAGGGACGAAAGAATGTCCATCTGACCCTAATATAACGGATGGCAAAATATTTATACGAATCATTTGGCTGCTCAAACGCGAGTCAACAATGCTTATATCTATTTTTATAACAGTATGGATAAGGTATATCGATGGAGCGATTGCGCCCTCTGCTTAGTTTCTCTTATACTGCGTTAAAGAGCAATCTCTCAGAGCTAAGCTCTCCATACAAGCTTAACTTTGCAGTTACGCTAAAGTGCCAGTCGCGTTGCTTAACGTGCAACATATGGCAACTAAAACCTAAAGGCGAACTCTCTATAGAAGAAATAAGGGAACTGGCTTCAAAGAACAGGTCATTCAAGTGGCTGGCCATTACTGGTGGCGAACCATTTCTCAGGAGCGACATTACTGAAATAGTGCGCGCATTTGCAGAGGCTTCAAATCTCTACATGCTCACGCTGCCTACCAACTCTCTCTGCAACTCTGGTATAGTTCTCTCAAAGCTCAAGGAGATGCTCGAAAGAGGCGTACCACACACTGTCATCACAGTCAGCATTGATGGCAGTGAAGAGATGCATGATACGATACGAGGCATCAAAGGAAATTATAGAAAGGCGATTTCGCTATTCGATTTAATGCATAACATGCAGGATGAATATAAAAATCTCTCAGTAGTCTTCGGGTATACCATGAGCAGATTCAACCAAGGAAGGTTCATGGAAACCTTCGAATCTGTCAAAAACGAACTTCCCTATGTAACCTGCTCTGATTTCCACATTAACATAGCCCAGAACTCCGGCAATTACTACAGAAATGCTTTGGAACACATAGCTGTGGAACGATCTGCAGCCGAATTGGAACTTTCCAACATACTATCAATGCGTAGGAACAGAGGCATCACCGATGCCATAGAAGGAGCTTTTATAAAGGGCATGCTGTACTTCGTAAGGAATGGCAGACCGCCGTTGAGGTGCAGGAGCCTTGACGCGTCGATCTTCATGGACAGCTTCGGAGACATTTATCCTTCTATAATGTGGGATATGAAGATCGGCAACGTTAGGGAAGCAGATTATCATATTGGACCCATACTTCTCTCCGAAGCCGCCGCCCATGCTAAGGAAATGATTCGCAGCGGAAAAGATCCCTCGCATTGGACATCATGCGAAGCATACCAGGCTCTTATAGGGCATCTTCCTAGCCTTCTCTAAATCCCTTTTACGTATTATTCTTTCCGACAGAGTACTCATAGACATTATACCAATAGAAATTATCTCCCCAATTGCTGAAGAGCGTGTAGTTTCTCAACCAACTCTCCATAACCGGCGAATAAACGAGCGAGAGAGAACAGCTCTTATACCCTGTCACGTTCCCCACAATGAATGAGCCATTACTCAGATCCATGGAGTTTATAGTTTCGCATCCTATCGACCCGAAAGGGTACCCCTGCGCCATTTCCGGCACATGCCTTGAATCTACATAATAGCTAAGCGGAACTGCGTATGGCATGTACACCTTCGCTCCCGCATGCTGCGAATTGATATAGCTGCCTATCTGCATCAAAGGCTCTGTAGCGCTGAGTTGTGAATAATCTATGTACCTTGCATCAGCAATTGCAGATATCACCAAAAGAAACCCTATCGCTGCTGAGGCAGTTTGTATTGCCATCTTTTTAGGAGCCTTCATTCTCCCTGCCCTCCTGATAACCTCTGCAAGCGCTATTCCAACAATGAGTGTAATAGGAGGTATAAACATAAGCGCGTACCTTGGGCCTATGTAAAGCACAGGTATATACTTCTCAAAACTTATGCTTCCAAACCCTAAGTAAAGAATAGAGATCAGCAGCCAATATGCCAGTATAGTTCCTTTCCTGAACCTGATTGCAGCTAGATATGCGCCTGCTACAACAACAGCATAGCCAAAGTAACCAAACGCAAGGCTGCCAAGGGTAACAGGGTCTGTTTTCCAGTTAAGGAAGAGATCCTTAATATAAGAGCCCATGGCCGGCTGCGTCCCTGAGAAGTACATGTTGTAATTCTGCGAATATACGCTCATCACAAAGGACGGACTTCCTCCTTCGTAGATACCTATAACTATTACTACTGCAAGCGCAGCGCAAATCCCCACCGCATAAAAGCAGAAACCTATAGAAAGGCGCCTCCTTCTCTTATATATTACCAATGAGAGTAGGTAAGCGGAGAGGAATAGGATCCCTATCGCTGCTTCGGAGACTGAAAGTAAATTTATGGCGACCACAAAGCCTGACATAAATAGATATCTATTCATATCCTTCTCCCTTTTCAGCGCAAGAATAGCAAGCATAACTCCCAATGATACGAGCATCATCATAGGTATGTCATCTCCTACATTAGAGCTCTGGGAGAGAACTAACGGCATTACCGAGTAAAAGAGCCCCGAGATCACTCCAGCAGCCTTCCCGTGCAGCTCCCTTCCGATAATATAAATAATTACTATGGTGGCTGAGAAGCAGAATATCCCGAAGAGCGCTGCAGAAAGCAACCCTTCTCCGAAGAGAAGAAAAAAGAAAGCTACCCCTGCAAAGATTAGATAGTTTGTGCAGTCTACTATCGTGCACCCGATCTGCTTTACCTGCCCGTGCGCCAGAAGGCCTGCTTGTGAGAAGTAAATGTAGTTATCTGATCCATTTATCCAACTAGGCCCGTAGAAATACGCTATGTTATTAAAAATGCCTAAGGCTATGATGGCTGCAATTGCAACGAGATGCCAATTCTCGCGCAGCCAGATGTGCCTTCTCTGCATCTATGACACACCAAAAGTCGTATTCGTCCAGAGCTCTAGTTCCATATCTGCCTGCCTGCCGTCTATGCTAACAGGCTCGTTGATAACCTGTATGGCAAGCGCATTGTACCTGGACGGGTTCCTCCCTATAGTAATGTTAATGCCGCTTCCGCTTATCTCTAGGAAGTAGTCGTATCCGACTCCCATTGCAGGCTTTGTTTCCTGATAATCATAGTTTGACATTGCAGCAAGAGAGAGGACCTTTCCTGCATCAATGCCCCCTTGCCCGCCAAGGCCTATGGTTATGTTGCTCCATGTCACCGTGTTGCTTACATTCAGATCAGAATCCCAGTTTGCCGGACTACCCTGCTGCAGCATTCTTCCAGCAAGGGCCTGTAGCTGTGATTGCATGTTTCCCATGCTATTGCTATATGCGATGGAGAACTGGCCGCTGACACTAAGCCAGACGTATGTGATGATAATCATTGCAGCTATGAAGATGATCATTGCAAAAATTATGTCGAAAGACCAGAATTGCGCCTTCATCCCATCGTATGGCTTTAAATCTTAGACTTTAAATTCTTTAGCGTGAGAAGAGAATATGGCGATTGACATTCATGGCAAGGTTGTGGATTATAAAAAATTCACCATAGTGCTGCCTACCCTAAATGAAGAAGAGACAGCGCCTAGGCTAGTGCATAAATTGATGGATAGGTACAAAGGAATACACATAATAGTAGAGGACGACAGCAGCGATGCCACCACAGCAGAAAAGATAAGGAAAATAGCTTCTGGTAGCAAGAGCGTTAAGATAGTCCGCAGGCGTGAAATGCAGAAGATCAAAGGTCTTTCTTCAAGCGTGATAGACGGAATACTCTCTAGCGATACCGAATACTCCATAGTTATGGATGCGGATTTCCAGCATCCATACGAGAAGGTAGCAGATATAGCCAGAAAACTTGATGAAGGATACAACATCGTAGTGGCAAACAGGAAGGAGGTAAAAGAATGGCCGCTTTACAGGAAGATAATATCACTCACACTGATTCGCCTAGCAGACTTTATACTAACCGCAGAAGGGAGGCAGCGGTGCGATGATGTATTCTCCGGGTTCTTCGGCGTTAGATGCAATTTCTTCGCTAACATCTACCGCAATAACAGCAAGAGATTTGTCAAGAATGGATTCAAGATCCTCTTCGACTTGCTCAAATGCATAGATAAGGGCAGCATAAAAATATGCAATGTGCCATACTCGTTCGGAACGAGGGGAGGCGGGAGCTCAAAGGCAGGAGTCAAACAGGCTATGGCCCTATTGAAGTCTTTTATAACCTGACATCGCAGCGTACTTTCAATAGCAACTGATTTAGCCTTTTTCACATACTTATGGATAAAGCGCTGATGCAGATGAAATTCAAGTATGTTTCACATACTGCTGACGAGGCATTTATAGCTTACGGGCCCACATTCGAAGCCGCAATAGAAAACGCTGTGCTTGCCATGCTGGGAATAGCTTTAGATACGGGGAAGCTAAGCAAAGGACCTGGGGCTCCGCGGTCAATCCTTATAAAGGAAAAAGCAGCTACGATGAATGAGCTCGCATGGTTCATCCTTCAGGACATCCTTACCGTGCGCGATGCAAGATCTATAGGAGCATACAAGTTCGATATAACCAAGTTAAGCAAAGACAGCAAGGGGTACTCTATAAGCGGAAAGCTCTGGTATAAACCGCTGAGGGAGGATTACATGCGCACTGACATCAAGGCAGTACCTGCATATGGCCTGAAAGTCTCAGAAGGAAAGAAAGGATACTCTATAAATGCCGTGATAGATATCTAAAGCTTGACACCTGACGCATCAAAAGCAATGCGTATATATCTGCGAATTCTATATTATATATTGAAGGCAAATGAAAATTGCTCTGTGCCTGTTTGGCAGCTTTTGTTTCAATGCCTTCCAATACTGCGATGCAGTGCGATGCGGCAAAGCAGGCTGATACTTCCTTAACAAAGTGGGCGGGAAATCCCATACCGTTTACGGGCGGAAGGATGTCACGATACTAATTTATGCATTTAAGCTACAAGGAGATATATGGGTTCCACAATCCGATGCGATTGGGCGTTAGCAGGCAAGAGTCAGATATACATCGATTATCACGATAAAGAATGGGGCGTCCCAGTGCATGACGATCGCCTCCTATTCGAGTTCCTTATCCTCGAAGGGGCTCAGGCGGGCCTGAGTTGGCTCACAGTGCTTAAAAAACGCGAAAACTATCGGAAAGCCTTCGACGGGTTCGATCCGAAGAAGATCTCCAGATATGATGAAAAGAAGATAGAGAGCCTGCTGACAGATCCTGGGATAATAAGGAACAGGTTGAAGATAAGGGCTGCAGTAGAGAATGCAAAGAGATTTATAGAAACCCGCCAAGAATTTGGCACTTTTGACGAATACATATGGGGTTTTATGCCAGGCAGAAGACGAATTAGGAACAGATGGGCATCTGTGAAAGAGCTGCCTGCCAGAACAAAAGAATCCGACGCCCTCAGCAAGGACCTGCTGAAAAGAGGATTCAAATTTGTGGGCTCTACAATATGCTACGCACATATGCAGGCTACTGGAATGGTCAACGATCACATAACACGTTGCTTCAGATACAATCAGGTTTAAGCCAGGGAAGGGAGTTGAACCCCTCTACGCCGCTCTGCAGGCGGCTGCATAGCCGATCTGCCACCCTGGCAATACTGTGTACACTCGACAAGATTCTAATGTACGTAGCAGTATCTGATATATCAAACTACATTTATAAGTTTATACGCGCCGCGCATCTATAACTGGTCATATCACTTTCAGAACCGCTATAGGTTTATAAAGTGTGTCGCCCAGATATAATTCGTGATTCGCATGCAAATTCCGTTTGAATCTATACCAAAGGAGTTTATCTCATCAACTGCTTTTTATGATTACAAAGAGCCCATCACATCTGCAGTAGACAAAATAAACAAGTACGGCGCGGTAGTAGTCACAAAAGATGGCAAATACTATGGCATTGTAGACGATAGAACTATCTCCAGGAAAGGAACGAACATATCAAAGAACATGGCCATTGGAAACTTTGCTTCAAAGCTCTATGCGCTAGGAAAGGCAGACACCCTTGAACGCGCCATTTACATTATGTACGAGTCCAGGACAAAAGCGTTGCCATATATTGACAATGGAAATGTTTCTGGGATAATAAAAAGGGAGACAATGCTCAAGGCAATCCTTTCTTTGCATCTCCTCTCAGAATATAAGGTTGAGACGTTAATGTCCACTCCTATCCTTGCGATAGACTCCAACTCTACGGCATCGCAGGCTCAGGCTGCAATGGCGCGCGGGCAGGTTTCGCGCCTTCTTGTAACTTCTGGCCATGGTTTCGGGCTCATAACCTACAAAAGCATCTTCGGAAAGGCAGCTAAGATAAGAGAAAGGGCGCAGAAATACAGCAAAGCAGATCAGAGGGGCGGAAAATCTGGAGCCTATGCCTCTGGCGGTCCGAAAGTATACGAGCTCTCAGAGAACAATGCGCACACTATTCAATACAACGGCACAGTGGAAGATGCGATAAGGCTGATGGTAGAGCATAACATCTCTTCCCTTATAGTAGTTAAGAAAGAGAAGCCTATCGGAATAATGACAGTCAGGGATATCTTTGAAGCTATAATAAAGGAGAGCTTGGTGCATAAGGACAACATAATGGTCTCTGGCATCGACAAATACACGCAAGAGTATGAAGGCGATATAAGAAATGCGCTAGACAAATTGGATGAGCGCATAGACCGATTCCACGATCTTAAGGCAGATGCGATAGCATTCCATGTGAAAAGGTCAAAGTCGCGCAATTACGAAATGCACCTGCGCATATGGCTAAATAAAAGAGGCGCTGTCTCTGTGCATGCAAATGGATACTCTATAGATTCTGCGATGAAAGACCTCACTGAAAAAGCGTACAAGTTCATAAAGGAGAAAAAGGAACTGGTGCAGGCTACTGCTAGGCAAAGTAAAAGGGAGTACGATGAAGAAGAGTAGGCTACAATCGAGCTTCGAGTTGTTGATGACGCTATCATTTGGACTTGCAATACTCACTCCACTGGTACTTATAGCATTCCTACAGCTATCTAACGCGAATGTATCTCTTTCTTCTATAGAAGCACAGCAGGCCGCCGACAAGCTCGCAAGCGTCTCTGCGATAATAGGCAGCGAGGGGCCCCCTGCAAAACAGACAGTGCAGATAAACATGCCCCCAGGTGTGAAGTACATCTATGTTGGCACTTCATCAGATAATGTCGGCCATGTAATAATATTTGTAGTTATTTCCCAGACTGGCCTAAGCGATGTAACTGCATATTCTCCAATAAACGTGAGCGGCAACCTTGGAGGAATAACCTCACCTGGCACATACCTGGTTAACGTAAGCTCCGAGTCCACCTGCCCATCACAGCTAAGCGTTGGATGCGTATACCTTTCTCCAGCCGTATAGGGTGCAGAAGTGAGATTACAGATATCACTCGAATTCATGCTTGTCTTCACGTTCGTCACTACAATCTTTCTATTTGTGACCACAATGGTCTTGGATCAAAAAGCTGTCATAACCAACCAGCAGACATTTGCAAATCTTCAGATGGTGGCACAAAGCATAGCCCATCAGCTGAATATTGCATCCAAAGCAGGAAGCGGATATGCCGCCAATATACCTATATCCTCTGCGTTCGGTATAAATCTCTACAACATAACCATAACTAGATCCGGGACTGTTATAGCTTATGCAAAATATGGCCGGCAGTTCATAAACGCAGTTGCATATTCAAACTCCCAAGGCGTATACGCATCCAATGACATAAATACCAATTATCTCATGCTGCAGAACTCCTTCGGCGAGATATGTGTTGACATCATCTGCGCAAACTCCACTTCAGGCGCTGCGCAGATAAGCCTCTCATCTATATCCACGCATGCTGCATTGCTGAATGGCAACAGCGGCTATATACAGTTGCAGTCGCAGCCTAGTTGGTCTACTGCATTGACTGTTTCAGCCTGGATAAATACTAAGGCAACACCGTCTACTGGCAACTATTTCGAGATATTCAACAACAATCAGGTCTTTATGAGAATTTCAGGAGATCCTACGGACCATTCGGTAGACTGCTTTGTCAAACTTTCCGATGGGTCTGTGGAACCAAGGGCAACTAGCGGAATAGTGCCTTTGCCTAATTCATGGTATATGGCCACATGTACCTGGGCAAGCAATACGCTCTCCATCTATGTTAACGGGAAATTGGAGGACACATCGTCTAGAGCAGGCACGCTTGCATCATCTACAGTAGGTCCGTATATAGGAAGCTCTGAGCAGGCTATCCTGCCTCCTCACAATACATGGAATGGGCTTATAAGCAACGTACAGCTATATGGAACCGGACTCTCAAGCCAGCAAGTGCATTCCCTCTACCAAGAAGGGATAAACGCACAGCCAATTTCAGGAGCAGGCATCTTGGGCTGGTATCCTCTGGATGGCAACGCCAATGACTACTCCGGAAACGGCAATAACGGCTACATACATGGCCCAGTGCTCTTCCCTGCCGTGAGCGAGCTTCAGGCCAAAGCTACTAACAAAGAAGGATACGCTATCTCAAATGTGCTGATTGGCTTTGCAACAACCCTTGGCAATTTCACCTTTGGACAATCATATGCAAACTACACCGATGCGAATGGAATAGCAAGAGCATTCCTCACCCAGCAAGGTGCCAATGGGTATGCGAGGGTAAAGGCAACGCTATACACCGAAAACATCAGCACATCCAACAGCCTTGTCGGCTGGTGGCCCCTCAATCTAGATCAAGGCAATTTTGCACAGGACATTAGCGGATACGGCAGCACGGCAAATATGATCTACGCTTCATGGAGCAACCCTGCAAGCGTGGCTCAATTCAACGGGAGGGATTCTTACGTAAGCCTTGGCAACTCCCTTGTGCTTAACACAGGCCAAGTTACTGTAAGCGGCTGGGTCTACATAAACTCAACATCCGTAGATGGAAACAGACACGACTTGTTTGATGACTCTGAATCTACTTCTGATTTGGGCACCGGAGGAGGAATAGTCTTTGCCATGCCAAGCGAATCAAGCCAAGGGGAAGACATACATTTCTGGGTCACAATAAATTCCCCGCATAATTGGTATGCTGCTAATGCGCCTATCATAACAAACAGATGGGCATTCGTAACTGGTACGTACAACGGCAGCGATGTTAACCTTTTCATAAACGGCCAGCTTGCAGATAGCTACCCTATATCCGGCAGCTTTCTCCAGCCTCAAGGTTCAAGCTTCATAGGCTCATGCGAGCAGTTTGTGCAAGGCGGATACTGCGGCGAGGCAGCAAATGGTTATGTTACAAACCCATTCAATGGCAAAGCAGCAGACCTGCAGATATATAATATTGCGCTTACCCCGTCACAGGTTAAGACCCTCTATGGAGAAGGCATGTCTGCCCCTCCCATAATGAGCGCAAATGCTATTGGATGGTATCCTTTGAATGGCAATGCCAATGACTACTCTGGAAACGGATACAATGGCACTATCGCTGGCGGTACGCTATTTGTGCCTCTGAACAGCCAGCAGTCAGAATCTTCAAATATCAATGCAAGCAGCATGCTAAGCGCAAGTTTCAACGGCGTTAGCAGCTATGTTGCAATACCTCCGAGCAAATCCTTAGATATAACTGGAAATGTTATCTCATTAGATGCCTGGGTGCGAATCTCCGCACCCTCGAGCCTAAGCGAGGTAATATCAAATGAACCTACAGGCGGCGGCTACTATATGTGGATTGATAGCACATACCGCGTGCATTTCGGATTCAACCATGGAACAGGGGAGGTTGTATCTTATGCTCCGCTGCTGCAAGGCAGGTGGTACAATCTCGCTGGGGTATACAATGGCACAAAGCTCTCAATATATATTGACGGTGAAGAATCAAATTCAATATCTGCATCATTGCCAATAAGCAATGCCAATTGGACATTCATAGGCGCCTATGGCGGCAACACGGTAAGCGCATACACAGATTTCATAAAGGGCAATATCTCAGATGTTCAGATATATGACAGCGCTCTACCTCCTGCTGATGTCTCAAGTCTCTATCAAGAGGGAATGGCAGGTCTTCCATTAAACAATGCAAACCTCTCTGGCTGGTGGACGCTGGACGGCAGCGCCAACGACTATTCCTCCAATGCAAACACCGGCAATGCCGTAAACGTGACATACTCCTCTCAACAATCCGTACCAATTTCGATGCTATACTCCCTGAGCGGCTACGGGGCTGATTTCAACGATAGCACCATAATAGCAGCATCACCAAACTCCATGACCAACAACTGGGCCAAAGGCTGGACCATCGGAGGGTGGATCCAGTACACAGCAACAAACTCGATAGGCATATGTGGATATATGGGGGGAGTCCAACAGAATGCTGGCACTCCAAGATTCGGGGTAGCAGCAGGGTGTGATCGCGCCTACCCATTGCCATACGTGGAGCTTATAAACTCCGGAGGCTCAAATTGCAATACGTTTAGCACGAGCAATCAAGCTCTCCAGCCAAATACATGGTATTATCTCACTGGAACTTGGAACTCCACCACTGGCAAGATTGAGCTTTACGTAAATGGCATGCTATACGCTGAAAATCAATGTCCTACTGGCACATGGAATCCCTCCTCTATAACTCCAGGCAGCCCATTCAACTATGTTATTGGCGGAGTAGGCGGGACCAAATTTACTGGCAGAATAGCCAATTTAATGCTGTACAATGAGTCCCTGCCAGCCTCCGAGATATACAAAATGTATGCAAATGGTATACCCCCTGACGCAACAGCCACAATTCCGCTTGCCTATGCGACCCAGGCTCCCGCATTTAACATTCCCCAAACTATACCTTTTGTAACATATACTGCAAATGCAGTGATAACTACTGGCAACCAGAATACATTCACTTACACGGTAAATAAAAACGGAGATCAGACGCTGATTATGATAGCCTCTGCAGGAGACGGCATAAGCGTTACAACCCCTTCTGGCTGCAGCACCATAGTAAACAGCACCGATCCATACCAGGGATTCTCTGTATTGAACTGCCCTGACCAATCCTCCGGGCAGCATTCTGCAACTCTGACGGCCCTTAGCGGTTATGGCACTGCCTACATCTCTTATGCTGCTTATGTGCTTTCACAACCGCCCCCTGGA
>JAJYXO010000051.1 GCA_021801765.1 Microcaldota archaeon
GAGACTACAATGTACAGTATTATCTGACTGCGTACTCTGCAGAACCTTCAGAAGGTACTGTCAGCCCTGCAAGCAGCTGGTACACTTCAGGAACGCAGGTAACAGAGACTGCGGCTGCGCTCTCCGGATACGAGTTCACAGGCTGGTTAGGCAGCGGATCAGGCTCCTACTCGGGATTGCAGAACCCCCTCACAGTAACGCTCAACAACCCTATCACAGAAGCTGCTTCATTTGCAACAGCGCTCTACGCCTCTATCTCGCCTTCATCTGCGATTATAGACAACGGGCAGCAGCTGCAGTTCACAGCATCCGCATCAGGAGGCGTCAGCCCTTATTCATACCAATGGTACAGCGGTTCATCTTCAACATGCTCTTCTGACACTGCAATAAGCGGCGCAACATTATCCACATATACTGCGTCTCCTTCTTCATCTGCGTATTACTGCGTTAAGGTAACCGACAGTGCCTCAGGGTCCTACTACTCCAATGCAGCATATGTCACAGTAAATCCTGCGCTCACTCTCTCAGTCTCACCTTCATCTGCGGTAGCAATGGATCAGGGACAGCAGATTACCGTATCAGCAACTGCAGGCGGAGGCAGCGGCAGCTACTCGTATGCATGGTCTGTTGCTAGCGGCACCGCATGCCCTGGATTCACCTCTTCAGCATCTTCATCTTTCACCTACTCACCTTCAAGTACGACATCGTCGTGTGAATTCACAGCAACAGTTACAGATACAGGCACCTCTCCTACTCACGCAACAGCATCTGGAACAACTGCGCAGATAACAGTAAATCCTCTGCTAATGGTGGCATCTCCAATGCCCTCCAATCAGAATGTGAATCAAGGCCAAACAGCAACAATATCCGATTCAGGCGCATCAGGTGGCACGCCGCCTTATTCCTACCAATGGCTTGCAACTGTAGCAGGAGGGAGCACTTATACCTCTTCAGAAGCAGATTCTCTATGCAGCTCATCTGCCACTACTACCGCCTGCTCTTTTGTTACTTCGACTTCTACACCTACAGGTACTTATGGGTTTAAATTGCAAGTTGCGGACTCTGCCCAGACCCCTGAGACTGTAATATCTCCCGCAGGCTATGTAAATGTGGAATCCACTACCACCTCTACAACTTCAACTACAAGCACCACTACTTCATCAACATCTACAACTACTGTGTCAAGCATTATACTCTCTTGCATAACCCTTGGTTCATCCCTAACAAGTATAGTATGCATGTCACCTACAGGCACTTACGAACTAACTGCATCCTGCATAGGCAGCAGCTGCGTATACGGTTGGACTAGTCCACCTTCCAACCCTTCTGCAGGATATTCGCTTGTAGTTCCAGGTTCATCTTCAGGGTTAAGTTGCATAACCCTTGGTTCATCCCTAACAAGTATAGTATGCATGTCACCTACAGGCACTTACGAAATGTCCGGATCCTGCACAGGAAGCAGCAGCTGCGTATACGGCTGGACTAGTCCACCTTCCAACCCTTCTGCAGGATATTCGCTTGTAGTTCCAGGTTCATCTTCAGGGTTAAGTTGCGCAGCTCTCAGTTCGTATCTACAAGGCACATTCTGCGCAACCCCAACAGATTCATATACATTAGAGGCTTCATGCCTAGGAGGCAGCTGCATATACGGATGGTTTGCAGGCTCCCCAATACCTGGTTCTCCGTCAGAAATTAGCTGCATAGGTTACCCATTAACGGAAATAGGCTGCGCAACATCATCAGGCACATTCCTTCTTGGCTCTTCAGGGTGGTCAGAGGTAGCAGGTGCACCGTGATTAACCTGGCCCCCTCAAATCATATCCATACCTCGGATCCTCATGCATTGATAGGCTGGCCTCTACAACATGTGCGTTTCCTTCTCTGACTGCTGCTTTGAAATCTCCTCCCAGCTTCACGGCATATCTGCTTATTATATCTTTCTCGGGAAAAATAATTCCATGGCATCTAAGGACGTCTACCTTGAGCTGGGCATAGTCTTCATAGCATATTTCATAATAATCAGTTTCTCAAAATCGCTGGGCGAGGAACTGATCTTCATGTTCATAGCCTTCACGCTAAGCAATGTAATCTCTACCCTATTTATCACAGGCATAAAAGGTTTTGTTAATCATCCTCTGATCTCGAAGCGAAAACCAAATGCCGAAGGCGCAGAAAAACAGCTGGAAGAAAGGATACGGATACACGAGATGAGCTACGTATTCATGCTATTCTTTATCTTCATAATAGGCTCTACCATAGCCGGCAGCTTTCTCTCCAACACTCTGGTGAATGACATCCTATTCCCGTACCTTGGCGCCGTACAGGGAGAATTGCTGATAAGCGGAATAATAACCCTTGCAACTTATGTGCAGATGCTATATCTATTCGGAGAGAAGATAATCAATCCTACGTCAGTGGGCGTCATGGCCATATTGGCAGTCATGATATTGGCATTCATATTCTTCGGAGGCTATGTCAAGAGTATAATCTCATATTTCGGCGGCCCAATACACACAATATTCAGGTACTCTGGCCTTCCAAAATCCTGACTGCATCCAAAGCTCCTGTGATCAGCTAACGCTTCCCTGCTCCTTCGTATACAGTACTATGCCTGTGTGCTTTCTCTGCATGGGGTTTGCCCTTAGGCCATATATCGCCTTTATGCCCTTCTGCAGCGCAAGTTCCACTAACCTCTGCGTTATTACACCATCCAGAACTATTGCATAGACTCCGCTTGAGTTCTGCACAGTAGCCAGAAGGTCCCTTATCGGCATCTCCTTTAGTACGCTGCCTGTATGGTCGTAGAGCCTGCTCCTTAACGTACCTGTAAGCTGACCAAGGCCGTTGCCCAGCTCTGCAAAGACTGCAGACTCCAGCGCAGGCTTTTGTTGCACAGCTTCTGTGGGTTCGGCATATCTGCTGCTGTCTATCTTCTCTATCTGCCCTGCATCATCGAGATCATTTATGCCGAAATCATCTCTCTTATCCTGGCTGCTGGCGTGAGATATGGGCTGCTCAGCCTCCTCTTGCTCCAGCTTCTCTTCCTCTGCTCTAGGCTGCGGGGTAGACTGCTCCTGCTGCTCATACTGCGGATGCTCCTTCTTCTCCCTGTAAGGCTGCCTGGCTCTTCCCATGTACTGATCAAGCGGCACCTTGGTTCGCAATGCCTTTATTATCTCCTTCCTGGTGAGGTCCTCTACTTCCTTCCCGTCAGGGGCCCTAGCTACGAAGTCTACTTCCGCCACGTTTACAAGGTTCCTAAGTATGAGGTCGCCGCCGCGGTCACCGTCAAGGAAGACAGTTACCTCCTTCTCTCTGCAGAGGTTTATTATGGTCTTCGGCGCAGCAGATGCTCCTCCTATTGCAATGCCGTTTGTTATGTCGCTCTTCAGAAGGGTCAGCACATCTGCCCTTCCCTCTACTATTATCAGTTCAGGGCTCTTGCCTACCTCTGGCCCGGCAGGCAGGTGCTCCGGCCCATATGAAGTTATCTCGCTGATGCGCACGTCTGACTGCACTATCTCTGAGAGCTCCTTGCTATCCGGCATGCCAGTATCCATTAACTGCTTGACAAGCTCTTTTGCCCTGCTGAGTATCTTCCTCCTCTTCTCAGACCTGGTATCCTCTACCCTCTCTACCTGGAATGTAGCCTCGTAAGGTCCTACCCTATCCACAGCCTCTATCGAAGCTGCAAGTATGCATGTCTCTATCCTGTCAAGCGAGGCTGGCAGGTATAACTTTCCATTGCACTTGTTTCCTCCGTGGGCCAGTTCTATCTCTATCCTGCCTATCTTCCCGCTCTTCTGAAGCTCCCTGAGATCAAGCTCATCACCAAGAAGCCCCTCTGTCTGCCCAAAGACTGCTCCAATTATGTCAGGCTTGTCTACCATGCCGTCTATCGCGAACTTCGCTTCCACCATGTACTTTACTATGTCTAAATATGTTTTTGCCATTGTCTTCACCATTCTCTAGCATCTCAGCCAGGGGAGCAAGTATCTCCTCTGCGCAAGAGACGTTAAGCATCCTAAGAAACTGCCTGCCTGTGCTCTCGTCGACCTTATAGCCCTTCTCATTCAGAAGCTGCGCTAGCTTCTCAGATTTCTCCATTCCCCTTCTGTCAGAATCCGTAAGCAGTATAGCCTCTTCAGAATCCGGCTCTGCGCCTCTAATTATGCTCTCATATGTGTAAGAGCGCACTCCTATCTCTGCAAGCGCCAGCCTGTCGTGCCTGCCTTCCACAATCACGCCTGATTCCTTGAATTTAGAGAGCATATGCAATAAGGTCTTCCTTCCATTATCCTTTCTCAGGCGTTTCAATATTATTACCATAAATTAGCTGTGCAGATGCAATAGAGACCTCGGAGCCGTATACCTTGCAATCCATTCTATCCTGCATTAGCACACCTATATTCTACCTGCCTTGCGGCAGCGCTATATATAAAGAAGAGGTATAAAGCTTATTATATCTTTTGTAGGGTGGCCAAAGAATGCATCGGTATGTAAAAGGGGCAAGGAGCGAGCGGGAACTGTTGGGAATCTTCCATTCCAAAGGCTATTCTGTCATGAGGAGCGCAGGGTCAGGGGTCAATGCCATAGCCCCTGACATAATAGCGATAAAGGACGGCCTCTGCATGGCATTCGAGTGCAAGGCCTGGGAGAAGAATAGGCTAAGCATAGACAAAGAAGGCTTTGCGAAGCTCACCTTGTGGGAGTCCAACACCAAATTTCCCACATATGTGGCATGGAGAATGAACGGCAAGGGATGGTTCTTCATAAAACTTGACGAGTTCAAGGAATCCGGAAGCGATTTCAGCATAACCCGCAAAAGGGCGCTAGAGATAAACAGGCTGCTAGGCGCTATATGGCAGCATTCAAAACCTCTGCCAAGCGACGTGGATACGGCGCTTCAAGGTTGAAGCCCCTGGCAAGCACAAAAAGATAACTAATTAATAACCCAACTACTATGCTCTACTGGTGTTCGATTGGAGAGAGAGATAAGCGCAACAATTGCAGTTGCAGCAATAGTACTAATAGCTTCATTAGCCTATCTTTCTTACTACAAGACAAGCGTCAATGTAACATCTATCAGCGGCAATTTCACTACATCCTCTATGAAGTACGGCACCCTTGTAGCAGCCGCACCAGGGCAGCGCATCGACAATTTCCTTGTAGTCTCGGTTAACCAGCCCAACTCCAGCGTCTCCGGATTGCTCTATACGCAATATCCTATAGCCCAGATGGCCGGAAAAGATGAAACGATATACCCTGGGGAAACAATAGGTTATAGCTGCGACGGCACCATGGCTTCCTACGTAGGCATAGAGAAAGGCTCTGCAGTATTCAAGGCACTATCCTCGAAGGCTGGCGCCTGCCCTGTCTAACATACATCCTTACCATAAGCTCTAAAAATGATGCCATCACAATAGTATAAGCGCTGGGTTTCAAAAGCCCACTAGGCACCAGGTCTACATGTCACTGAAACTTGAGAGAGTCAGCCATTACTACGCAGGCTATAGCCTTCTTACGTTTGCATTCGGCCTAGTTGGCGTATTCCTGAATCTTTATTTCTTCAATGCAGGATCCTACACGGAGGTACTGCTATACCAAATCCTCGTTGCAGGCGGAATAGCCTTCGGATTTACGCTCTCTGGATATCTATACGAGAGGCATAGCGCAAAGCATGTTTTCATGTTTGGAGGAATCAGCAGGGCAGCATTGTTACTCCTGCTAATACTATTCTCTGGAATCTTCTCCAATTTCTTCCTCTTCGGGCTGCTCTATGGGATAGCAGGCGGATTCCTCTGGTCTGGGAACAACGTGCTTAACTACGACGTGCTGAAAGGCAGGAACAGGGTAAGAATCTTTTCCACAGGAGGCGTAGCAATAAACGTGATAGCTCTGCTGGCGCCTTTCATCGGAGGGGCTCTCGTGCAATTTTCAAACCTCCAAGGAACAATGAAGTTCTCCCTAGACATTGCCTCTGCTGCTGCTTTCTTCTTTGCATCTGCAATGGTCATGGGCAGGCTCAAACTTGCCGAGCGCCCATTCAAGTACTCATTGAAAAAAACCGCGCTAAGCGGCAGAGAGTACACGAAGTTCAAGCTCTATTACGGCTTGAAGGAGCTTTTCCTGATACCTTTCAGCGTCCTCCTTCCCATATACGTCTTCGTATCAACGCACAGCTACCTGGATGCAGGCGCTTTTCTAAGCTTCGGCTTTATCATCTCTATCCTCTCAAACTTCTTCACCAGAAACTCAAGATACAGCAACAGACTGGTTGACCTAAGCGTAGCTTCTATAATCATCTCTTCCCTTATCTTCCTCTTTCCTTCAATAATACCTTCGCCATACAACGCCTTCATATTCGCCGGCGTCTTCATGTTTGCATCAACTCCGCTGAATGTGAGAACCAGGTCTAACTTTTTCTCGCTAATAGACAGATATGGGAAGAAATCCGACAGGGCGCTTTTTATGATAAACCTGGAATATTATATCAACGCGTTCAGGATACTCTCATCTATCCTGCTCTTGGCTGTCTTACCTTATATCTCTGGAATTGCGGGTAGCATCTTGCTCTTCCCTCTCTTTGCGCCATACGCATTGCTTTTCAGGTATACGGCAGGGAAGAAGGCGCCTAACATGTTAATAAAAGCGCGCAGTGTAGGTGTTCCATAGCTGCAAAACAGGCGCAATCGTCAGACATCTTTAATAGGGTAAAGTAGCCCCGGCCGGATTCGAACCGACGTACGTGGGTCCAAAGCCCACGATCCTTGGCCGCTAGATGACGGGGCTGCATTTATACTGAGAACAATATATTGCAGGTTATTAATAGTTATTGATGCCTGATGCGTCTAACGCAATGCACACATGTATAATATGGCTGACACCGAGCTAACCTGCCTTCAGTAGGATTTAGCAAAGTTTGCCATGACTTTCGATGCCTTCCCGCAGTATACGCATTTTTCAACAAGTTTCCCTTGCTCGAAAGGCATATTTGTTATCTTGGCGCCTGTCTCCTCTTTTATCTTATCCTCACATGAAACATCTCCGCACCATGGCGCATGCGCAAATCCTTTCTTGCTGGCAAGCGTTTCCTTTAACTCTCCGTATGTGGATACGATAGTCACATTGCCTTTCAGGAATGCCTCTGCCCTCGCATAAAGATTCCCATGTATGGCATCTAGCAACCGGCCTGCTTCTCCGGCTGTGTTGCCAAACTCGCAAGTTTCCCTATCTCCAGTATCCCTCCTAGTGATAGTTACCTTTCCTGAATCTACCTCCTTTTCTCCTATTTCAACCCTCAAAGGCACACCTCTCAGCTCCCATTCGTTGAACTTGTATCCGGGCGAATATCCCTCCCTATCATCCAGCCTGACCCTATATCCCTTCAGAAGCTCCATTACCTTCCTGGCATAGGATAACACTTTAGCGCTATTCTCCTTTTTCAATATGGGAACAATTACTATCTGCACATTGGCAACCTTTGGCGGCAAAACCAATCCCTTGTCATCTCCATGTATGCCTACAATAACTCCAAGTACCCTTGTGGAGATCGCGTAGGTGTTCTGCCATGCATATTCAAGGTTCCCTTCCTTGTCCAGGAACTTTATATCAAAAGCCTTTGCGAAATTCTGCCCGTCGTTGTGGAAATCAGGTCCCTGCAATGCCCATCCATCAGGCATCAGCATCTCGATGCTGTAACTTGCTACTGCTCCGGCGAATTTTTCCTTCTCGCTTTTCCTGCCAGGTATGCCCGGAAGAGCAAGATAATCCTTCATAGCCTTCAGGTATATGCCAAGTATCTCATCCCTCTCCGCGTTTGCCTCCTTTTCGCTTGCAAACACGCTATGCCCCTCATTCCAGAGGAACTCTCTGGTGCGTATAAATGGCGTCGGGTGCTTGAATTCCCACCTAAGCACATTGTTCCACTGATTGTATCTTAGCGGAAGATCCCTCCATGATCTTATCCACTTGGCATAATTGGCATACATTATCACTTCGGAAGTCGGCCTTATCGCCAGCCTTTCTTCCAGCTTCGAGTTGCCTGCCTCTGTTACCCATGCGACTTCAGGAACGAAGCCTTCAAAATGCTCGCTTTCTTTCCTAAGCAGCTTTTCAGGAATCAGCAATGGAAAGTATGTATCCTCTATCCCAACCTTCTTGAATTCTGCATCAATAGCATAAGTCAGCGTCTGCCATACTGCATAAGATGAAGGCCTGAGCACTATGGCACCTGAAACATCTGTGTAATCTATGAACCCAGATTTTATCAGCACCTGCTGATACCACTCGCTGAAATTCTCCGCCTTCTTTACAGTCAATCCTTCATCGGAAGACAATCAAACACCGCTATACAATATCTATCCATGCAATTCATATTTATATTCTGCAGACAGAGCTGCTTATCTGCAGTCAAAGCCCAAGCTTTGCAAGCTCTTCATCAAGGGCTCTCCTTCCAACAAAATGTATGGCATTGATGCCTAGCTTTCTTGCGCCATCTATGTTATCTTCCTGGTTATCTATGAAGACTGTCTCCTCTGGCTTCACTCTCATCCTCTTCAGCGCGTTCGTATATATGCCTGCTGAAGGCTTCCTTATCCCTATCCCAAACGATGTGAATCTGTAATCGAATTTATCACGGTCCAGGATCCTCACAGTGTATTTGTACCTGCTGGCATCTATGTTGGTCATATACGCAGTTATGTAATCCTCATGCAGTATGCCTACAAGTTCCAAGACATCTGCATCTATTTCCATCGTTTCCTTGAAATATTCGAACCACCTTACCTTGTCCATGCTTATTTTAAGCGCAGATGCCACGTATTTGTTGAATTTATCTATTCCTATCTTCCCGCACTCCAGCAGCGGCAGCTCCCTGTCTTCAATTATATCACGAACCCTTCTATTTCCAACGCCGCTCTCTCCGGAGAGATAGCGATAGTATTCTGCGTTTGAGAATTTTATCACAACGCCTCCAATGTCGAATATAACCGCTTTTATCATCCAAAACACCAAAGGGCAACAATTAATAATTATGCCCAACAAATAAAAAGCAAGGGGTTGTCGCGTAATCTGGCAGCGCAGCAGGCTCCAGAAGGAACCGAAAAAAGGTTCTGGCGTTAAGTTTGAGCATTCAAGGGATGCTATGATGATAATCTGGAGCTACGACCTATGAAGAAACCTGCGAGTCGGGGTTCAAATCCCCGCAACCCCAAACTTTCTTT
>JAJYXO010000038.1 GCA_021801765.1 Microcaldota archaeon
CAAACGGGTCATCTCTGATGCATATTGCAAAATTCGTGAGAAGCTTGAGGCAGATGGATGAGTCTATAGTGCGCATAGTCTCCAGAAACGGCAGCAATCCAAAACTATCCCTGACATGCCTTTACCCGAAGTCTGCAATCCCAGTCTTCACAGAGGCTTATGCCAATGTTTTCATGAGCGGCACGCTGCTGCCGTTAAAAATGTACAGAGAGCTCTTCGGGATGGAAGATGCAGTTGCGTACAACTACGCTTCTCCATTCCCCAGCGAGAACAGGCTATGCGTCATAGATGATAGAATATCTACCAAATACACAGAAAGAAGCATTGATATGTACAGGGAAATAGCTGCAAGGATCTCAACGATAAGAAAGGCAACTAAAGGCAGCATTGTAGTTTTCTTCCCGAGCTTTGAGATTCTAAACAGCGTATATAGGTATATGGAGATTGAAGTAAACCACATACAAAGGGGTGAAATGAAGAGCGCAGCTGTTGAGAATATGCTGAAGGGATTCAAAGGAAGTGACGATTCAATGATGTTTGCTGTAATGGGGGGCAGCTTTAGCGAAGGAACTGATTATCCTAACAATGTAATTAAAGGGCTGATCATAGTTGGCATACCGCTTGAGAAACCAAACCTTGAGACCAATTCCAGGATAGCGTACATGGACAGAAGATTCGGCAAGGGCAGTGAATATGCGTACCTTATACCCGGAGTCATAAAGGCGGTTCAGGCAGCCGGAAGGGCCGTAAGGTCTCCTGATGACAGGGCATTCGTTGTCTTCATGGATAAGAGATACAGGTGGGGGACATACAGGTCAATACTCAATAATTTTATGGAGATCGCGAAGACTGAAGGGGAGTATATAAACGAAGTGACCAGGTTCAATTCTGGAGCCTCGGAAGAAGACAGGCACACAGAGAAGGATATGGCAAGGATCTGAATGCTTCGCATGGAAATGGAAAGAAAAAGTTAATAATCCACACAGGGTATGATAAAGCATGAACAGCGAGATCGTATACCTATTCATGTTCGACGCTGGTCCTAGGTTCACTGAAGAGCAGCTCGGAGGCCTCCTGAAAAACCCCGAGGATTTTTCAAAATATGAATACACAAAGCCATCTCCAGAGGAGATACCTACATTCAATATGCCTTCAATATTCAACATGAATGATGAAACGATAACCGTAGAGGACTTGCAGTACAAGTTAAAGGTGCAGGTAGCACTGTACAAATTTGGCGGTTTCTCCATACGCGTCAGGTTTCCCATAACAGAGGGCAGCTACAGCCTTTTGCACAAGATGACATTTGACCAGAAAGTCAATGACTCAATAAAATCATTGGTGTTGAAGAACAGGAAGAAAGTTGAATCTGCGTTGTCCAAGATAAAGGAGCTTTTCCCTAGTCAGCTAAAAGAAACGTACAGGTTTTATTATATAGAGGGCAAGAAAGAGCAGATACTAGGCAAGTACAAGAAGCTAATCGCAGGGCTTCTTATAGACGAAGAAGACGCGGAGGCGCTGGAGGAAGGATACATAGACTACGTCCTTAGCAAAAATATATCATACGACGCGACTAATGTGCTCTATGTAGGATGGGAGAGTGTAGTTATGATAGACAAGGAGTATGTGCATGAACAGGAGCTCCTGCTTGCAGAGATAGCTAACCTCCAGCTCTTAGAGCTTCGCATATACCATGCGCTGCTCGCTGATAGGCTAGATTCAGCAACCAAGGCTTTGAATGCGATAAATAAGAATGGAGTTTTCAGCATGAGATCCTTAGGCATCCATGAGCTCAATGTTTCGCTGGGTAGCATATACGATGACACAAGGAATATACTGAACAACATAAATGACACTGCATTCGGCTATGGAGAATGGTATCTTTCTAGGGTATACTCCCTCTTCTCTGGCGCGTTCAGGCTTGACGCGATGAAAGGGTCTGTGGAAGCAGATCTAGAAGCGATAGACAAGGAAAGGAAGTTTGTATCGGATATAGAAACTGCAAGGCATGAATCCTTCCTGGAGATAGTAATAATAGCTCTAATAGCGATAGAGATAGTGATAAACCTTTTTATTTTCCACTGAGGCAACTCCTCATCAGCAAATGCATCAGGTTTAAATAAACTATATGCGAATGCTATGCATCCCATATATGTGAATTATTGCTGCGCAAACGCGGCATGCCGTTGTTAGATAGAGATGCCTGAAAATAAACCTGTACATGAAAATATCATACTGGCAGTTATACTGGTAGCAGTGCTAATGGCTGCAATAGACTCTACCATAGTCCTGCTCGCGTTCCCAGCTATAGTTTCATCGCTTCATTCTAACCTTGCCACTATAATCTGGGTCATACTGGTCTACATGCTCATAAGCGCAGTGGCAACAACGCAGTTTGGCAAAGTTGGCGATATATATGGAAGAGCAAAAATATTCATGGCAGGTCTTGTGGTTTTTACCATTTCATCATTCCTGTGCGGCATTGCCTCTACAGATGTGTTGCTCATAGCGTTCAGGGCCATTCAGGGGTTAGGAGGGGCGATGATCGCTGCTACTAGCGGTGCGATAATTGCAGATACTTTTGAGAGGCATAAGATAGGTAGGGCATTCGGGTTCACTGCCATGGCTTACAATGTTGGTGCAATACTTGGGATAGTACTCGGAGGGGTGATAACCACATTCATCGGTTGGCAGTACATATTTTTCATAAATGTGCCCATAGGCATTGTGGCATTAATACTTGGAATGAAGTACATTGTAGACAAGCAGAAATATGCAGCCAAACTCGATATACCAGGTATGGTAACGCTTGCAGTTGCGCTCTCTCTGCTGCTATATGGAGGCATAGGATATGCATCTGTAGGAGCAGGGATAATCAATATCTTGATGATAGCTGCAGGCATAATTCTATTTGTAATCTTTTACTTCATAGAAAAGAATGTTGAGAGCCCGACAATGCCATTGGATATGTTCAACAATGTTGTCTTCAGGAACTCCATCTTTGCTGCGTTATTGCAAGGGCTTGGTTTCCTAGGGGTAGTATTCATGGTTATAATGTACCTGCAAGGCGTGCGTGGATTTAGCCCGTTCTACGCCTCCCTGATTCTGATTCCTGGTTACGTGATAAGCGGAATTGTTGCGCCGTATATGGGAAGAGTATCAGACAAGCATGGCGCAAGAGTGATAGCGACAGGAGGCATAGCGCTCCAGATTATGGGCGTTCTTGTTTACATGCTGCTTACAAGGACATCACCAATATACGTGGTGATAATTGGCTCTGTGATTGCAGGAATAGGCGGCGCAATGTTCTGGCCTGCCAACAGTAGCGCAGTGATGGCAAATGCAGAGAAGCATAGGTTCGGGATAGCATCGGGACTTTCTAGGCTCTTTTCTTCGATAGGGATGATGGGCAGCTTTATAGTTGTATTTATCGTAGCAGCGCTCTCGATACCCAGGTCAAGCGCATTTGAAATCTTTGTAGGCACTTCTACCATAACCGGGAACCTAGCTGGCGGTTTTGATACGGGAATGCGGTTCTCCTTTGTAGCTATGATAGCCATACTGATAATTGCAGGAATAATCTCCCTTACGAGAGGCAAGGAGAATAGGAAGGAAGGTAGCATTGCACCGTAAATGGACACAGCACCTGCTTTCCATGAATTACAGCTATTCAACCTTTTGATTTAAGAGTTTCTTTTCTATAGATGCTATAATTTCATGTATAGCATTGTCACTAGTCTTTTTGTTTGATTGAGTTTCAGCAGGGTCATTTAGCACGGCGCCGGCTTCTCCAAACCATCTCTTCCCGCCGCCAACAACGATCATTTTCTCAAGATTGAAAAACCTTTCATCTTTGGGTGAAGTAATTCTAATCCTGCTTCCTTCTATCATTGTAAAAAAGTCTTTATCGGTGTCAATGCCGTAAAGCTTTATTATTTGCTCTGGCTCTGATCTTACCAGATAACCCAGAGGTCCGTAGGGGGTTTTGAGCAGTTCCTTAAAATCGTTTAATAGCTCATTGAGAATTTCTTTTTCAGCAGCGTCTTTTTGGTTTTGACTTAATTTTTGCATGCTCTTTCCGATGCCCGGGTTTTCAGCTTCCTCAAAATCCAATTCGACAGATTGTTCGCCTTTCAGCAGCTCTAATTTTTCTTCGAGAGCCTTTATTTTGTTGATTAGCGCATCATTCTCTATGTTTTTGTATATATTCTCCAATTTCCCTGAAGATGGGTTTATTATCTTTGCAACAGGTGGCACTTTTGGGTTTTTAATTACCTGATCAGGTTCAGTTGCTATGGACATAAAACCAGCTTAAGTTTAGTTATGAGCGCCGTATCGTTAATAGGCAGTTTCTAATCAGAATAGCCTTTATTTTCTTCGTAGAAAGAGCATATGAATCCAGCTGTTGCGTTATCTGCAGGGATCTTCAAGGCATCGAGCACCTTCAGAAGGTTTCCTATCTCTGGCTTAAGGCCGTTTGACACTGCAAAATACAATGATGGTATATAGGCGAATGGAAAGTTGCCGAAACCTATCTTGGTTTCTACATAATCCGCTATCTTCTCGTCAGGAACCACACCGGCAGAAGCTATTAGTTCCATCATGCTTTTTTTGAAGCTTTCTACTCCTTCAATCTTAATATCTCTTCCAGTGAAACCAAGCACGCCGACTGTAGAAACATAAGGTAACACCGCATCAAGATTTGATGCTATCTCATCATACTGCATTACTCTATCGAGTTCTGATTCCATCAACTTGCCAATTAGCGATGCTGTTTTGTGTATTCCTTCATCAAGTTTCGTTTGCATATTTGTTGCCCCGAGTTTTGCCGTGGCACTATTTGCTTCGGCCATTATTATATCGTTAGCAGAGATGACTTCTGCTGCAGTTGCAATGTCTGCCTTGTTTCCCATCGATTCGACTGTTTTTGCGAGGTTCTCTGGAGTTGCATCTCTCCCCATGACAAAGAGAAAGTAAAGGGAAGGTGCATAAGGAATCTTGTAGCTAAAATCAAGCGACGATGCAAAACTAAGGAAGCGCTTTTCTGGCATTATATTTATCAATGTAAGCAAACTGCTTACGCCTTCTTCAGTAGCCTGCTTCCCAACGAATGCAAGCAAGATGACAGCAGAGATGTACGGCGCAATCTTCTTCTCTACAACATTGGGTGCAAGCTTCATGGCTATCTTATCTGCGATGTTTGCGCGTTTCAGAGAATGTGCAATTTCATCGCCTATGAGCCTAGATAGCAGAAGAGATATATCCATTATCGCCTTGTCGAGCAGCGACTTCCATTCATCTGCAGTAAGGTTGCCTGCTTTTTTCCGCCACATTTAATACATCTTGATATATAAATACTGAAAGATACTACCAATATATTACCTTTTCGTATCTCTAAAGCTTCATTGTGTATTTTCTTTGTAAGCGGGATATAATGCAAATCTACTGAGGCGCCGAGCTTTTATAGACTCTTCGTGTATTCTATTGTGATCTTTGCCTCAGCGCCTTTTTATAAAGTAAATCACTGGCACGTATATGCAACTAACGCTTGGAAATATAATCTTTGTAATGAGTAATCATTCAAAAATTGTTTCCTCAAGGGTCAAATTGGGCCCGCGGAGATTTGAACTCCAGACCTCCCGATTTCCGGTTTTGATGAAACTTGCCTTAAAGTTTCCTATCAGTCGGGTGCTCTAACCAGGCTAAGCTACAGGCCCATGCCACTATAGATAGTTTATTTACAATGTTGGCTATAAGAAACTATCTGTCCCTGCCAGATTCGCGACCTTCTGCCCTCTTCTTCTTTACCAGAGATGCGAAGGATTTAATATCAGCTTCGAAAAGTGCCTTGGTTGTAGTTGATCTTAGAGCTGCTGCAGGGTGGAATGTAACCATATAGTTACACCCATTTCTGTCTATAACACTACCATGATTCTTTTCCACAGTTCCAAGCCCTAGCACCGCTTGTGCTGCAACATTGCCAAGAAGAAGCACGTTTTTTGGAGTTATCACTTCTATCTGCCTATGCAAAAAAGGCAAGCATAAATCAATTTCTTTGCTGCTTGGTATCCTGTTCTCAGGAGGGTAGAATTGCACTACGCTGGTTATGTAGAGCGCCTCTCTCTTTATGCCTGCAGCCTTCAGGGCATTCCCAAGTAGCCTTCCACTCCTTCCTATGAATGGCCTACCATCTTTATCTTCATTACGCCCTGGGGCTTGACCTATTAGCATTGAAGTTGCATCCAATGGGCCTTCTCCAGGCACGAGCGTTGCACTGAGACCCCAGTCTTTATGCTTCTGAGGCAAAGCCATATACTCGTCATTTATATTTGATATTAATTCAAATTTATCTGCATATTCATCTGCAACTGCAAGCAGATGGAGCATATTTTTGTGCCTTATCCTCCCTGCGGCTTCAGGATAGGTCAACCAATCATAACCTGCATGCTCTGATGAGATTCTGATTTCCTGGTAGTTGGCCTTAGATAGGAAAAATCGCACTTTCTTGAGCACTATAGTCTTTCCTCTTTTGAAGAAGTACTTGGTATCTCTATGGAAGAACCGTATAAAATTTGCGTCAAGGCCTGTCTCCTCTTTTATCTCTCTTTTTGCTGCTATTTCAGATGTCTCTCCTTTCTCTATGTGCCCCTTAGGCATATCTGCTTCACCATTCTTCTTCTTTAGTATAAGGAACTGGCGCCCCCGCTCGTTTACCCGATATATGATTGCTCCTGCAGAATATTCGTATCTCATTTCTCCCAAAAACCCACCTTACATGCTGCTGCTAATTCGTCACCCTATTGCAGTATGTATTATGCAATATCCGGATGAGAGCAATGCTCTAGATGAGCTATTATAGAAGCTAGGGTTAAAAAGATTGTATGCATATGTATACAACCCATTGTATCTGCATGCAGAAGGCTCAACTTCATTTGCTGGCAACAGCGCGTAGGCATTAACAAGGTAGACTGTGCTGTTTTGCAGGTATATAAATGGCATGAAGGTATGGTAAAGTACCATGATTGAACCGTTAGAAGGCACTGCGTAAAGCTCTGCACTCATGCCATCCGAGCCTAGGAAAGTTATTCCATGGTTCAGGTTATTCAGCCTTTGTATATTTGTGCTTATGTTTTTTGATGATGAAAGATAGAGCCCTATAGTCGCATTGGCATGATAGAGCAGCAGTGAGGCGCTGGTGTTATTATAGCTGACCTCTGCCGCGCTGAAGTTTGCAGCTTTGAGCAACTGACCTGTTTGCAATATATGCAAGCTTTGCAGGCTTGATGGGCTTTTCAGATAGTACGGAGAGATTAGATAGGCACCTAGGTATCCTAAAGAGAGGCTTAGGGATATTATGGTAAATAGGATTGCAATTGCGCCTGAGGCATAGAGTGCTTTGCACGTGGTCGTCTTGCGATATGCATTTGTTTTCCTGCTTTTGACGCTTTGTATTCGTAGCCCCATTCTTGGAGCGAGAAGCATTACAATTATTATGGACGCATAGAAGAGCAATATCCCTGCAAAGGAGTGGACAAATGAAACAGCAGCACTTGGGCCAAGTGAGAGCCAGACTGAGGCTATTGAAACCATTCTGGCGAAGTTCAGTAAGAGTAGTATGGCTAGAGAAAGCAGTATCCAAATGAATTTCTTCTGCCATTTGCCATTATATAGATATGCAACAGGCGAAACGAAAAAGAGTATGCTTATCAAGAAACTGATCCCAGCGCATGACTCCCCTATTCCTATGCTGCCTCCGTTAGCATTTATTGTGAAAGGCGGGTAGAATGCGGCGCTTGGAACGAATATCCTGGTTATTGCGAAAACTAGACGGGAATTCAATTCGGCAAACTGGCTGTTAAGGCTGAAGATAGGGGATATTATTATAGATGAAGATACAAGTGCATAGAACATTATCGGATAGAACTTTTTAATGTTCTTTATGCCGAATAGAAGCGTTGCTATAGAAGCTATGAAAAGTGGAAGAAGAAGCATTTCTATTCCATAGCTAAGGAAAAGAACAGAGAGTTTGACATTAAGGTAAATGGATAAAAGTATAAACGCAGAAAAGAATAGCGAGCCTGCTGCTATATCGCGTTTGTCAACTTTCGGAACCATCTTTTCTTTGTACATAAATAATGCAAAAATAGGCAGCATCAACATAGGCACTATCGCATATGTCGAGGGGTCTGCGTCGCTTATCACAAATGGGGTTATGCGTATTGCATTTATCAATGCTGCAAGTATGAGCAACGCGAATAAAATTGTGCGCGCATTTCTTATATTGCCAAGCATGTGTAGTCCTCTGCCGATATAGGCTTCATCATCTTTCAGCAGTTACTCTTGTCTTCACAGGACATGAATAGATTGTGATAAACATATATAATCTTTCTCTTATCCTAGGCTTTGTACGAATAGGCATAAAAGTGCAGATTAAAAACCGGTTATGTTTATAAGCAAAAGGGCTCAATTAGAAATAGCTCTAGATGATCCAACAGCCACGCCTCTGCTAGGTTTCTTTTAATACATGGATTTAAGTTACATTTTCATATATAAAACATGTAGGAGCCTTTGGCTTTTGTGGCATCTACAACGATATCCAGATAGTTATAAGATTTTATAGTTGTATTTATAATAGATGATGAGACGAGGTATTTCTGATATATGATGATAA
>JAJYXO010000041.1 GCA_021801765.1 Microcaldota archaeon
CAAAAGGCGGACCTGTTGCCGGTGTTCTTATTGGCACATTAGTTAACGCATTATGCTGTACGCCGATAATACCTTCTATTTTAGCACTTTTGGGTGCATCTACACCAGTTTTATTTGCATATTCGCCTCATATCCAAGCTTTCTTCGAACAAAGCTATCCATACTTTTATATCCTGTCCTTTTTGATTTTCCTTGCGGCGTTCCATTACACTGCCAAGAATATCTCATGCTGCAAGAACGCTTAGATATATAACATTAATGCTCATCACATTACTGACCTGAATGCCATATAAAATAAGCATATCTACTGCTACAATAATATGCCTCAGCGCAATACTTGGAGACACTGCGTTTGTAGTCACCGGGCTGCCTGTAGCCTTTATAGGTCCCTACTCTATACCTGCATACGTTGTAATTGGCATATATGCCGCTTTGATGGCTATAGAGTTAGGCCTGCTTGGAAAATTGCATCCAAGATACAAGGGGTTCAACTATTCCTACGTCAACAGAACTTTTGGAACGGAGTTAGGATTCATGACTGGCATACTGCTCTACGTTGGCTTCTGCGCTATAATAGCGTCTGTAACATTCAGCTTCGGCGGATATTTGCTCTCGCTGTTAGGAATACACATCCCATCGCTGCAGATTGCTATTGCAGCCATAATCATACTTCTTTTAGCGTTTCTTAATACATTTGGCCTGAAGGAGACTGCGCAAGCAAGCAAGATACTCGTTGTGATAACCTTACTTACCATATCGAGTTTTGTGGCCTTCGCAATCTTTTATTACACCTCTAACCCTTCCGTTGCCATATCCAACTTCATGGCTCCTATATATCCACAGCATGGCCTTGGCCCAATAAACGCATTGACGCTGATAGTATTTGCATACTCCGGGTTCCAGGTAATTGCAAGCCTCACTGGAAATGTGAAAAGCCATGGGGCAGGAATAAGGAAATCGATGGTTGTAGCACTTGCAATAAGTATTATTGTATACATAGCGATAACAATCTCCATGATGGCCCTTGCTCCTGCAAGGTCTTTGGAATCCGTATCCAATCCGGTCCTTTATGTGCTCTCCAATTCTGGCGCGCCTCCAGTGCTTCTCATCGCTATAGGCATTGGCATACTCTTCTCTATAGCTGCAGCAACAACTTCCTTGATACTCTCCGCATCAAGGATAGTCTACCAAATGAGCAGAGACGGTTTGCTGCCCAGGATAGCAAGCGACAGGTACGATATGAAGAAGGATACCCCGCTGAACGGCATATGGATAACCGCAATAATTTCGATACTGATATTGATGAGTGGAAATCTCTACACTCTTATATCAATAAGTAACTTCGGCATACTCTTTTCGTGGATAATGGTAGGCTTTGCGGTGATAAACGTAGTCAGGAGGGATAAGGCAGAACACAAGATAGATGGCCGTATGATGTACATTGCTGCACTGACAATAGCATTGGGAATGTATCTTATGTTTGGGCTGCCTAGCGCTGCACTTGCCCTTGGGATAAGCGTGATCCTTGTGCTTCTTGTAGCATATTACATCATAGTGGAGATAACCTACGGCAAGGTGCCTAGAGTGAGGCTCTTCAGGAGAAGATGAGCAGCTACAAGATCATGATAGTCTATTCAAATAATCTGCATATCCGAAACTTCTGACAATTTCTACTTCCTTTGCCTTGCCGTTGTAGAAAGCAATAGAAGGCAGCTTTATGCCGTTAAACGTTGTCGTCTTAACCATCGTATACAAGGCCATATCTAAGAATATTATCACGCTTCCCTCGCTGAGCGGTTTATCAAAAGAGTAATCCCCTATAATATCTCCTGCCAGGCATGTCAACCCTCTTAGCTTATATCCATATTTCTTCTCGCCTTTCTCCCCTGCACCTATTATGTCAGGCTTGTAAGGCATTGCAAGCACATCAGGCATATGTGCTTCTGCAGAGGTATCCAGAATAGCAACTCCGCCATCTCTGTCAAGTTCTTTTTCATGCACTACATCAAGGACTCTGGAGATAAGCACTCCGGTGTTCAGTACTACAGCTTCACCTGGTTCCAGATGCACCTGCACTCCGTATTTCTTCTTGAAGTCATTAATCAGCCTTACCAGGAGATCCACATTGTAATCTATCCTTGTTATATGGTGCCCTCCGCCGAAGTTTACCCATTTCATCTTTGGCACATGCTTTCCATACAGTTTTTCGAAATTCTTCAGCACATGCGCTAGTGCATCAGCATTGTTTTCGCATAAAGTGTGGAAATGCAACCCATCGACTCCTTCAAGGCTTTCTCCGTCAAGCTCTTCAGGCAGTATGCCCAATCCCGCGCCTGGCAATGCAGGGTTATAAAGATCAGTATCAATCTCAGAATACATCGGATTGACCCTCAACCCTATCTCTATCTTCCTGCCGCATTTCGCTATTGCCTCCCTGTATTTCTTCCACTGGCTTACGGAGTTGAAAATGATTATGTCAGAGTATTTAAGTAACTCCTTCATATCTTCTTCAGAATAAGCAGGCCCGAAAGTATGCACTTCCTTGCCAAATAACTCCCTACCCAATCTAGATTCCGCTGGGCCACTTGCGCATACACCATCAAGGTATTCTCTTATTATTGGAAATGTCCTATGCATTGCAAATGCCTTAAGCGCCATCAATACCTTTGCACCTGTCCTATTTTTAACTGAAGCCAGGATCTCCAGGTTCCTCCTTAATGGTTTTTCGCTAACAAGGAAGCATGGTGTGCTTTTCACCTTCCTTGTTATGTATTCTGGGAAATCCTCCTTGGCCGCTTTAATCGCAGCTTCCCTAGCCAGATTATTCAGGTAGTGGGGCTGCCTACCCGCATCGTTTGCCATCAGACCACTATTCCTGGAGTTTGCCTGTGAACTCCGCCTGCTTCCATGGCAACCCATATTTGTTCAATGCTTCCATGAAAGGATCCGGATCAAGCTCCTCCACATTGAAGACTCCTGCGCCTTTCCAAATCCCTTTCATAATCAGCATTGCGGAGACCATAGCAGGCACGCCTGTAGTATAAGAAACAGCCTGCGCGCCCAATTCCTTATATGATTCTGCATGGTCGCATACGTTGTATATATAGACTGACTTGTCCTTCCCGTCCTTCTTGCCTGACATTACGTTGCCTATCACTGTCTTTCCTGTATAATTCGTGCCAAGCGTAGCTGGATCGGGCAAAAGCAGCTTGAGAAGCTTAAGCGGCACGACCTTTGTGCCTTCGTAATCAACTGCATCTATTCTTGTCATACCAACATTCTGCAGTACTCTAAGATGGGTAAGGTAATTTTCAGAGAAGGTCATCCAAAAGCGTATCCTCTTCAGCCCTTTTACATTCTTTACTAGTGACTCGAGCTCCTCATGATATATCATATAACTCTCCTTCTTTCCCACAACAGGGTAGTCAAAGGAGAAATGCACACTCTTCTCATCAAGTATCGGAGGCGTTTCTATCCACTCTCCATTCTCCCAGTGCCTTGCAGGCTGCGTTACCTCCCTTATGTTTATCTCAGGGTTGAAGTTGGTTGCAAAAGGATGGCCATGGTTTCCTGCATTGCAATCCAGTATGTCTATGTAGTTTATTTCATCGAAAATGTGCTTCTGGGCATAGGCGCAGAAGACATTCGATACTCCCGGGTCAAAGCCGCACCCAAGCAGAGCCATCAATCCTTTATCCCTAAACTTATCTCCAAAAGCCCATTGCCAGCTGTATTCAAAATGCGCAACATCTGGAGGCTCGTAGTTGGCTGTGTCTATGTAATGCACGCCTGTTTCAAGGCACGCCTCCATTATTTTAAGATCCTGGTATGGAAGCGCAACGTTTATTACAAGATACGGCTGGAAGGATTTTATAAGCTCCACTACATTGCTTACGCTCTCAGCGTCCACATTGGCTATGCTTATCTCCCTGCCTGTTGCATCCTTTATCTCTTTCTTTATCGCTTCGCATTTCTCTATGCTCCTGCTAGCAAGCATTATCTCTTCGAATACCTCCGGAACCAAAGCGCATTTCCTTGCGACTACCCTGCCTACCCCTCCTGCGCCTATAATAAGAACCTTTCCTATCTTGCCTCCATCCAATACAAACACACTCAGTATGCCAGCATCTAATTCTATAGCCGCATAGCGATGATTAAATGTAAAATAATTATTTATATCTGCGCAGATTGCAAAAGTATCTGGCTACAAAATAGTCATCTTCTCTTTAGTTCGTCAAGCCTCTTCTCTATCTCAAGCAGGAGGTCCAGTATAAAACCTGTCATTATGGAAAGCATGCCCAAAACTATCAGCATGAAGGAAATGAATGCTCTGCCTATCTCTGTAAAAATGCCTGTGCTTAGAAATTGGAGGATTACCATCGCTCCAATAGCTGCGCCTACTGCTATGAATACCACTCCTATGACTCCAAAAACCAGCAATGGACTGTAGTCTCGTATCTGGCGCACTATATGCGATGCCACTCCAACACCATAAGCAAGCTTTGATCTGCCTTCCGCCCTCTTATAATATCTTATGTTTACCTCCTTTATCTTAAATCCTCGCTTCGCAAGCTCTATGGCAAAGAATGCTATCCCTGCCCTGTATGGCTCTATCTCCCTTATGCTTTCGAATGCCTTCCTATTCATCACGAAGAGGCCAGTCAGTATGTCGTGTACCTTTGCCTTGTAAAATCTTGCGTAGAGCCAACTAAGCGCGGAGTTGCCTATCTTAATGTAGAGATTCATGGCTCCCTTCTCCATATCTGAGAGTCTGTTTCCCAGGACAAGGTCCGCTTCTCCGCTGCGTACCATACCTATCCCTTTCACTAAGCCAGATACATCATGCGTGTTGTCTGCATCTATGCTTGCCAGCATGTTTCCTCTGGCGCTTCTAAGCCCCAGCATTATCGCATTCTCTACTCCGCTGTCCCTCTGTCTTATCACCTTCACTCCAGTCCTTTTAACGCTCCTGTAGTAAGCATCGCTGCTCTTGTCAACGACTATTATCTCGCATTCTTTACCCAAGGCTCTCCTTATCTCTTTTATTATGCTAAATACTCCGTTCTCCTCTATGGTTGGTATAATTATGCTTATCTTATGCTGCATGCTCTCAATCTAGAGGAATGCGATGGCTATTATTTAGCCTTTTCGTAATCTTTACCAACTGATATTTTCAAGCAAAAAGACCTGACAGAAAATTCAAAGGCTAACTATCTCCTGGTAAAGCCAAATGCAAAATTTGGCTACACATAGCCCGGCGCCTTCATCATGCGCCTTCGCGTCTATAGTACATACTCCTCTCCAGGCTTAAGAACCGCTACCTTACTATTTTTAACCATTCCAGCAAACGCATGCGGATCCTGCGCTATCTGCGGAAAAGTGCCATAATGCATAGGTATGGTCACACCTGCTCTAATTGTATCTGCAGCGTATGCTGCTTCTTTTGGGCCCATTGTAAAGAAGCCTCCTATTGGCAGAAGCGCTACTGAGGGTTTGTAAACCTCACCTATCATTTTCATCTCGCTGAAGAACGCGGTATCTCCTGCATGGTATATGGTTTCACCGTCCTTTTCTATTATGAAACCTGCAGGCAAACCGCTGTGTATGGCCGGTGTCATGCCTATCTTTATATTCCTGAAGTCGTAAAGGTTGCCTATGTTCATCCCAATGGCTTTCTCTTCATGGACGCCAGATTTGCGCGCGCCTTCTGCAAGCTCGAACATAGATACGAACCTAGAGCCTCTCTCTTTTGCTATAGAGTAGGAATCTCCCAAGTGGTCCGAATGATTGTGAGTTACAAGCACATAATCTGCCTTCTTTATATCCGATGCCTTGACAGCTGCCTTTGGGTTGCCTGTCAGGAAAGGGTCAACGACAACTGTAACATCTGAGAATTCCATCAGCCAAGCCGCATGCCCAAGCCATCTGATCTTAGCCATCTAATCACAAAATTGAATCGCATTCAAGTATTAAAAGCTATCATTTCGCCTTTTAACGCTGGTTCCCATAAAAACTAAAAGCGTATAAGAAAACCTACTAGTATGAAAACAAAGATAATAGCGACTTACGGGCCTGCCCTTGAAAAGCCTGGTGTACTTGGAAAGGCATTGAGATATGCTAATATAATCCGCATTAACTTCTCTCATGAAAACAAAGCCAAATGGTCAGAATACGTAGATACAATAAGGCGCGAAGCGAAGAGATCCAGAAGAGAACTTTCGCTGCTTGCCGATCTTCCTGGGCCTAAAATAAGATTTGGGAAGATAGCCCAAGAGATAGAAGTAAAGTCAGGAGATGAGATAACCATCGGGTACAATAAAAAAGGGACAATCCCTATAGAATACGATATCAGCGCAGAAGCCAGGCGCGGGTCAACAATACTTATTGGAGATGGTTGCCTAAAGCTTTCAATCTCCAAGGTTGGCAAAGGCCTTATTACATGCAGGGCGCTAAACAACGGCAGAATATCCAGTAGGAAGGGAGTCAGCATGAGTGGCATGCGAAAGGTCCTCTCCCCTACGCCTGAAGATATGAAGCTTGCAGAGTTCGCGAAATCTGAAAGCTTTGACTGGATAGGCCTCTCATTTGCAACATCAGCTGCAGGAGTTAAATCCCTGCGCAGCCACACTGGAATTCCTGTAGTCTCTAAGATAGAGAGCACCGCAGCGCTCTCCAACCTCGAAGAGATAGTGAAGGCTTCAGATGCGGTGATGGTTGCCAGAGGAGATCTCGCGCTTGATATAGGGATAGAAAACATACCTGAAGCCCAGCGAGATATCATTTCTGAATGCGCAAGACTTGAAAAACCCGCAATAGTTGCTACAGAGATGCTTGCAAGCATGGTCTCCAAAGCCATGCCGACGCGCGCAGAAGTAAACGATATAGCAAACGCAGTTTGGGCTGGAGCATCGTATCTGATGCTAAGCGAAGAAACCGCTGTAGGCAGCTACCCTGTAGAAGCGCTTGAGATGCTCTACAACACTGCATCAGTTGCAGAACGGGCGCCAGGCATGCGGCGCGGGAACATCTCAAGCCTGTGATTAACCAACTATAAAAGTGGGCGTAAACCCACTCCAGTCGTTGGAGGATGTCACACCTGCATATCTATTTCATTAGAACGTCTTGTATTTTCCAAGGGAGATGTCAAGTGTAAGCTGACCTATGTTCTCAAGGAATCCTTCTGCTATATACACTGCCTTCCCGCTGACATTCTCGAAGTTCGCACCCTCTTCAAGCACAAGATTGATGTTCAGGTTGTGCGGTTCGCTTATCTTTCTGCCTATCTGCGAGAGTATTGCTATATCGCATTCCTTTATGCCTGGATACTCATCACTTATCTTCTTTGCCATCTCTGTTGCAAGTATGTTGTATATCTTGCCTATGTGACTCACTGGATTCTTGCCTGCGGCAGCTTCCAGGCTCATGTGCCTGAAAGGCGTTATAAGCCCATTAACTCTATTTCCTCTTCCAACTGACCCATCGTCGCCTGCCTCGCAGCTCAATCCAGTCTTCGTCAGATAAACCTCCTCACCTTCAAGCGCGTCTCCGGTGTTTATGTGCGCATCTACTTCCTTATCCGTGAACCGCGCCGCATTCTTTATAACATCCTCTCTTATCTTCCTCTTCAAGTCTATATACTGCTCTATTGTTTCCACGCGGCTTGAGACAAAAGCTATCGCTACGGTCAGAGTGATCTTATTCTTCTCTCTCAATCCCATTACCTTTATATCTTCGCCAACAGAAGGCACCTTTGCCTTGTACTCACTGCTGTTGAGAAATCCCTCAGTCTCCAGAACAAGCCTCTCAACATCGGTGAATGGCGCAAAGCCTATGCCGAATGACGTGTCGTTGGCAAGCGGGATGTCGTTTTTTGCCCTGTTGAATATGCCCATAAGGTCGCTGCTGCCGTTCGCTATCTTAGAGTATATCTCAACCTCCTGGTCGATGTTCAGAAACCTTGTGTTCTTTGCCAGATAATCCCTTACCACCTTCTTCGCTATGCTGCTTACATCTATGCTCTTTCCTCCGGCTTCGCTTGTCGCCCTCCCGGTGACTATAACCTCTATCTTCTTAGTGATCTTCCCGTATCCGAATCCGGCTTCAGAAGCTCCCCCTATTATCAATCCCTTATCCACATTGTGGTGCAGTATCGTACCGAAGTTATCTATATACTCCTTGCAAAGGGCGTTGCTAGTTGCATCTACTATACCATCTATCAGGCTGTCAGGATGGCCTATCCCCTTCCTCTCAACATACTCTGTGTTCTGTTCAGATACTGGCGTTATGTCCATCGTGTTTATGGAAATATTCCTCATCTAATCAACTATAAAAGCCAAATTGCGCAACAAGGTATATAATAGCTCGTATGCTAAATATTACTAATGGTAATTAGTGAATTTGCATGCAATATGAACTTGATCCTTTGCCGCAGGTATCAATTGAGATAAGGAGGATACGCAAAGCTCTAGATTTAAGTCAGAAACAGCTGGCTAGGCTTGCAGGCCTCAGCCAGAGTACCATAGCTAGGCTGGAGCGCGACATAGAGAGGCTAAACCCGAGCTACTATACGATATTCACTGT
>JAJYXO010000062.1 GCA_021801765.1 Microcaldota archaeon
TAAACTGAGGGTTAGCGCATAAAACTTGAAGTATGGCGTATGGCCTGAGAATTTACCTGTATCTGAGGAGAGCGCCAATTCCCTTAAAACCCATGAGGAACTCCTTCCCATAAGAGCTCTCGCTTGAAACAAAGACTATCTCGGTGCCTGCCTTTTCTGCCATATCCAGCAGTTCCTCTATTATATCCTTTACCTCAACTGCCTGCAATGTGCCCCCGCAGCTATGCTTTGCCTCCCTGTGCTGCCCTTCCTCTATCCTCTCGACAACCTCTTTGCAGGAACTGCATTCGTACTTTACAAGGAAGAGATCTGCGTCCTCGCTGAGTATAAGCGTGCCTGCCTTCCCGCTCTCCAGCGCCTCCTTTGTATTCTCATAGCCATATGTGGCAAGGCCGTTCCTAACTCTCTCCTGCATGAACCTCTCAAGCACCTTCCTCTCCTTTGCAGCTGCCTCCTCTCTCAGAAGGTCCTGCGCTTTCTCGAGAAGCTCCTGAAGCCCGTACTCATCTGTATACCCTGTATCGTAGACGCCGAGGATTTTAATCTGGTAGTTAAGCTTATCGGCCTTCGCAAAGCCTTCTTTCGCAGGGCCAGGCCCGCCGACAATCAATCCCTTTACCTTGAACTGCAGCTGCTGGCACATCATATTTATCGCCTCGCCTATCCTTGTATAATACTCCCCTATCTGCTCTTCTATGACCCTCTCGTACCTGGCCGCAGACTGCCCCCCCTTCCTTACCTTTGCGTGCGCAGTTGAGTTCATCTTCTTGAAAACCTGTATATGGGCTCCTTTCAGCGTAGCTACAGTCGCTTCCCTTCCATCCATGACAAGCAATGCATACGTATCCTTGTTGTCAACAAGAAGCTCAAGCGGATCTAGCATGAAAGTTGAGTCGCACCTGTAAATGTTTACCTTGAGCGGAAGCGGAGGCTCTATCGAAAAAAGCTCTATGTCAGCCTTGCTCTGGTTGTCAGAGAGGTTTCCGCAGAAGACAACAAGCCCGTTCTTTGGGGTCTCCCTGTATAGCCTGAGGTACTGTATTATCTTGTCTATTGCGCTCTGCACGTTGCCCCTGGTGGATTTGGACTTTATGTTTGAAGACTGGCTGTATTCCTCCTTGAGCTTGCCTATCTCCTCGCTAAGCTGGAATCCCGCAGGCACATAGATGCTTATCAGCTCCGTGCCGTATCCCCTTACTGACCTAAGTCTCTTTATCTCCCTGCTTATGCTGTACTCGCTTGACATCCGGCATCAGCCTATTCTCTTCTTCCCTCCCATATATGGCTGCAGCGCACTAGGTATGCCTATGCTTCCGTCTTCGTTCATATAATTCTCTATTATTGCAACCATTGTCCGCGTGGTGGCTAGGGCGGTGCAGTTCAGCGTATGCGCATATTTCCTTTCGTTTGCCTCGTCATACCTTATTCCAAGCCTTATCGACTGCCAGTCTGTGCAATTCGAGCAGGATGCCATCTCCCTGTACCTATCCTGCGCAGGCATATAGGCTTCCAGATCATACTTCTTCGCAGCAACAACCCCTATGTCTCCGGTGCAGATATTCACTATCCTGTACGGTATGCCGAGTTTTTTGAATATCTCCTCCACGTTTCCAAGCAGCTCATCTAGCATCTCCCACGAATCCTCCTCCTTTGTAACCGCGAACTGCTCTACCTTGTAGAACTGGTGGACCCTGAATATTCCTTTTGTATCCTTGCCGTGCGATCCTGCTTCCCTTCTGAAGCACGGGCTTATCCCTGCGTATTTCATCGGCAGGTCTTTCGCAGAAAAGATCTTGCCTGCATGCATTGCCGCTATCGGGTGCTCCGAAGTGGATATCATGAAGAGGTCTTCATCGCTTTCCATTCCTTTCTCATCTACAACCCCATATAATGCCTCCTCAAAATCCCCAAGCGCAGTAGCTCCCTTGTAGTATTTCCTCTTCAGCATGAACGGCGGCGATACAGGAACAAAGCCTTTTCTGTATAGGAGATCTATCGAAAATCTGATCAATGCCTGTTCGAGAAGGACCATCTCCCCTTTCAAATAATAGAACCTTGCACCAGAGACTTCCGCAGCCTGCTCCATCTCCAGCATGCCCATCTTCACCAGCGTCTCATCGTGGCTAGGCTCCTTCCTTGGAACCGGAGCTCCTTCTTTCCTGACAACCTGATTATCATCGTCACTCTTTCCGTAAGGCACTGATTCATGAAGTATGTTTGGCATATTCCAGAGCAGCTTGTCAACGTTTTCATCATACTCCTTCGCTTTAGCCTCAAGCTCTGCTATCTTCTCCTTCACAGCAGCAAGCCTCTCTACCTTCCCTTTCTCCGGCTTCTTCCCTGCCTTTGCCTCCGCAGCTATGGCTGCGCTTCCCCTGTTTCTATCCTCCCTGAGCTTCTGTATCTCAAGGTTTATCTTCTTTGCCTCTTCGTCCACCTCTAGGAGCTCGTCAAGAGGATAATCGCTCTTCCTCTTTTCCAGAGACTTGCGTATCTCCTGCAGGTGGTCCTTCACATATTTCGTATTAAGCATGGCGCTCAGGAATAATAAGAAGATAAACCTATATAACCCTAATCAGCCTAAACTACTCCTGTGAATGCAGGGGTGGCAGAGCCTGGCCAAATGCGACGGGCTTAGGACCCGTTTCCATAGTGGATGCGAGAGTTCAAATCTCTCCCCCTGCAAATTTAACCTGCTTTGACGTCGTAAATTATTCCTGTTCTCCATTCAATCCTAAATGGTCGCAACAGCGACGCGCTTCTTGCCGCTCATGATGGTGCTCATCATCTTCATTGCTGTCTTGCTGGCTTCAAGTATCTCTATTTCTAGCGGCTTGCCCTTCCTGTCGTAGTGGGTTATAATATTCTCCTTCTGCTCGCCGAAGTCGAGCCTGCCCTTACCTAGGATTAGAACCAGGATGTCGGTCTTCGGATCATATTTATATATCATATCTAACACTTTTTGCTTTGTACGTAGTAATTACGACTAGAAAGCTTTTATGCTCTTCTACTATAACACGCAGAACGTGGCCGTTTAGCCTTCTCTGGTATATCCTGCGCTCGGTATGGCCTTTGGTAACCGAGTCTGGAGCTTCAAGCGTCTTTTCGACCATTGCCTTATCCACGCCGTACTTGCGCATGCGCTCCAAGGAGTGTGTGGTGAACTCTATATCCATGGTTAGCATAGTGAATTCAAAGCTTAAATAAATGCCGCACTATCCGCATCTCTATATGGCTTAAAGTTCTCCACATTCCAAGCGCGAGTTCGAGAGTTCAAATCTCTCCCATAACGCCCCACCATAAGTTTATTAAATTCTTACACTTAAATTAATAATTCCCAAGAGGCACCGACATGAGTCCGATAAACCTTTACAATCCATCTAACGTGGACTTTATAGCAGCGTTGATAATATCTTACCTGCTAGGCATAGTCCACGGGATAACGCCCGATGAGCATACCTGGCCAATAACATTCTCTTATGCTGTTGGAAGCGGAAGCACCAAGGGGGGCATGAAAGCAGGGCTGATATTCTCTAGCGGTTTTACATTGCAGAGGGCTATCCTTTCGGAAGTGGCTTACTTTGCACTTGCTGGAATATTCATGACAGCATTTGCATTTGGAATAACTTATGTCTGTGTGGGAATAGCAATGCTTGCTGCCGGCATTTATATAAAAAAGAAGGATATTTACCCTCACTGGCATGCAATTGAGAATCGACTTGGTGCAGCATTTGGGGTGCATAAAGAGGGAAGTGATGACCAGCGCAGGGAATTTGAGCACAGGCAGAATCCAATAGAATCTTCGGACATGTCTAACAGGCTTAAGCCTGTGCCAAGCAGGCTTGCCTTTATCCATGGGCTTATAGCAGGGTTTGGGTTCGGTGCATTTGCATTAATAATATATACAATTCTGTCCCCGTCTATGCCTAGCCTGTGGCTTGGCTGGGTGCCAGGATTCCTTTTTGGATTGGGAACTATGACCATGCAGATAACATTCGGTGCGTTCTTCGGCAGATGGTTATCTAAGGCAAAGAAGCTTACAAAGCAAGGTATAACCTTTGTATCGCGGTCAATAAGCTCCGATGTCCTCCTTTATGGGGGCATTGCATTTGCTGTAGGTGGAATCGCAATATTGGCATCCCCGCAACTCCTCGGGTATGCGATAGTAACACCAATCAAGGTCCACAATCTCCACAACCTTGGGATAGGCTTTTTCCTTGTGATAATAGTTGTTATTGCGATAGGATTTCTATCGTACAGGGCTTCGATGAAGAAAGCGGTCAGGTTATATAGGCGCAAACGAGGCGGATAAGTGCACCTAATAGGAATGCTGAGAGAATGCGGTTATCCTGCAGTAATTGCAAAAAGACCTTTACAGATGAAATCTACTGTGTAAAATACAGATGATTCCCTCCATGCAAGCTATAAAAAGCTTGCCTTCAAGGTTCTAACCATGCACGCTAAACCCGGCTCCGCGGGCCAGAAGGCAATTGCATCTGATGGCCCAGGGCAGGCCGGATTCCCGAAATATACCACAACGCTGATGCTGCAGAGCTTTGTCCTAGGCCTGATACCTCCAATCGTGCTGATTGCTGCCATGGTGCTGAGGAATCTCACCCTTCTGACATATACTCATGTGATGTCTGCTGTGCTGTGGACAGGTTTCGACCTCTTTATGGCAATTATAATGGGCAGGATACTCGGATCTCTGGACATAAGCGGAAGGGTCGAGGTCGCCAAGAGGCTTACTCCATCCACATTCTTTATCATGCCATCCCTTGCAGCCACTACGATAACTGCAGGGATCTACCTCGCGATGTCCCTCGGCGTCTTCAACCTTTCCTATTATTGGATAATCATAGCGCTTGCCGTAGTCGGGGTGCTAACTGCGCAGGGATTCGGTATCTTTATGCCAAATGGAATGCGCATCTTCGTGGAGCTTGCAAAGCGCAATCCTGACAGGGAGAGAATAGCGCGGCTGAACTGGACTAACATACGCCTGGCAGGCGTGCAAGGAGTGCTGCAGATAGCAGTAATCTTCGTGATGGTGAATATAGCCAGCCTGCCGCAGGCAAAAGCAGATATAAATCCCATGATAATACTCTACTCACTGGTCGCTTTCGCAGTAATGTTCCTTGGCATATACCTCTTCATATACCGCAACGCGATAAGAAGCTACAGGAAAGGAGAGCTAGATCGAAAGGCTATCAGCACGCTTAGATTCGGGCTTTATGGGCATATAGCAATATTCATACTACTTGGACTCACGCTGCTCTTTGCTTAAACTTCCTGACGATTTGTTTCCTTTCTTAGCCTCAAGGTATCTTTCTGCCTTTTTCCCAAGTGCTCTTGCCTTCTCATTAAACCCGTTGTAATATAGCACATTGCCGTTTACTATCGTAGCTACTACATTATCCCTGCCAGCTGAATAAACTATCCAGTTTATCTCCCTTCCTTTAACCCCCTGAAAGCTTTCCGGAGAAAGTATGGCTATATCCGCAGGCCTGCCAGCCTCTATGGATCCTGCCCCGCTTCCAAGTGCTATGCTTGCGTTAAGCGTGGCAAAATCTAGCGTCTGCTGCGCAGTAAGTGCATAAGATCCCCTGCAAATCCTTTGGACAAGATTGCCATATTTCATCTCGTTTAGCATGCTGAGCGAGTCGTTGCTCGCAACGCTGTCTGTACCGAGGGTGACATTCGCGCCTTGCTCTACGAGATCCATTATGGGGGAGACGCCAGAAGAGAGTTTCATGTTGCTTGTGGGGTTGTATGATACACCTGCGCATTTGGATAGAAGCGCTGCTTCCTTCCTCTTTATCCAGACGCAGTGGGCAGCCAACAGCCTTTTGTTTAGAAAGCCTATTCTATCAAGGAATCCAACAGGTGTAGTCCTGTATCTCTTTTTGCACTCCTTAACCTCCTGCTGTGTCTCTGAAATATGGGTCGTGGTCATAACTCCATTCTCTTTTGCTATATCCAATGCAGTTGAATAAGTCTCCTTTCCTGCAGCATAGACTCCCTGCACCGCAATCATCGGCTCAACACTCTTGTTTCCAGCAACAGATTTTACGAACCTCTCAGCATTAGATATCGGATCTCCTCTCTGAGTTGTCTTATCCCTGTCGAGCGTAACCCATGCCAGATGCGCCTTGTAGGAGAGCGCTTCTACAGCAGCTTTAACTGCATCTTCATCGTAATAAAAGTCAACGAAATCTGTTATGCCTCCTCTTATCATCTCCATGATGCCAAGTATAGAAGAGTAGTATACCGATTCCTTCGAGTTCCTCCTGTCGAAATCAGATGTGGCAGAAAGGAATTCTTCAAGCCCCACGCAATCAAGCATGCCCTTAAGAGGCGACATTGGTATATGGCAGTGTGTATTTATGAAGCCTGGAACTGCGAGCATTCTGCCTCCGCATTCTATGGTCCTATGCGAGGGTCCTTTCAATCTACTCCCTACCTTCTCTATCTTCCCATCGGAGATAGCTATGTCACCCCTGCCTATTGATCTTTCCCTGTTCTGTGTAACTATTATCGCATCCTTCACTAGCAGATCCATACTACCCATAAAATCCTGCTAATTGTAAATATTTATAAGCATACGTATAGCATGTAGTGTTGGATAATATGAAGGCAGAATCAATGCTTGCAATAATCGCAATAGTGGCTATACTGACGCTTGGCGGTGTGCTTGCATTTGGCCTCATCTACCAGAAGAGCCTGCTGCATACGCAGCAAAAGTTAATAACTGTCTCTGCATCAGGCTATGCTTCAGTCCATCCTTCAGAAGGTGTTGTAAATCTGTATATAACAGGCTCCGGCCCATCTTCAGAAGAAGCCCTCTCCAATCTCTCAGTCAGCTTAAGTATGATGAACTCTTCTATCTCGGAATATATCGGCGGCAACATGAGCAACATAAATACAAAAGGATACCAGCTATACAAAGAATATAACAAGACGCTATATGTAGCCAGAGAGACTGTTGAGATAACGATACCCAATGCAACTAATATGGGCAGCGTGCTAGGAGTACTCTCCAAGATAAACACCGTCGGAGTCTCAAGCGCTATGTTCGAGCCCTCATACGGCCAAATTAGGAATCTAACAAAGGCTGCATTGGAGGATGCGATGCAGAATGCCACATATCAGGCATCGGTTCTTGCCGATGGCACTCAGGTAAGCCCTGTCAACATAACCTCAGCATATTCCTATCCCCCATATCCGTTGCTAGCATCTGCATCACCTTCAGGCACTTCGTATGCCTCACCCTATCCTAATACTACGCTGATCTTCCCAAGCCTCTACGCACTGAAGGAAGAGATAAGCGCTACCTTCTCATATCAGTGATGCCCTCTCAGGCACTGCAATAATATTTAAATATAACTATCATAGTCTAATGGTCAAAAGTGGTCTAAATGTTCCCCATCATGGGTTTAATTTTACAGTTCATAGCGCAGCCTTACAATTCCACTCAGATAGTAAATACCGCAGTAACCTCCGGCGCAACGTTCACCGAGGAAACAATCACCGTATTGCTGACTATGCTTACCTTGCTGGCGCTCTCAATACAGATAGCGCGCAGTTACTTCATAAGGATACTCAAAAAGTTCACGTTGCGCTTCGCAGCGGATATCTGGTGGCTCATATTCGTCATACTCCGCGATGCAAGTATCTTCCTTATAGTATTCATGGGTTTCCTCCTATACTGGCCTGGCATCTATCAGGACTTTCCAATTGCTGTCCCGTTCCAGCCGCTTGCCGTAGATTTCTTTGCAATGGCCCTGGTGCTTATGCTTGTCAAAGACACTGACGAAATGCCCCTATACAACAGCCTATTGACAATATTCGTTGCTATTGGCACTATGCTCTACATATTTGGCACCGTATTCGTAACCGAGAGCGCCATGCAGCTCGCAAACCTCCCTCCTACAATCTCTTCCAGCCTTTCCAACCCTTGGGGATATGCATATGCAACTTTCAACTCAATGACTAATGCGCCTCTCTCCATCTATACTTTCTATGTTGGGTTTTCAATTCTAGGAATCTGCGGCCTCATAGCAATAATATATTCGTTCCGCGGCGGAATAATGAACAGGGTCATAGAACCCAAGGCCAATCCAGCAATCAAGACTACACAGCCCCCGCAACAGGCTCCTGCATCGCCTTCTGAGCAGAAGAAGTGAAGGAGTATGCCCTTCAAATTCACCTTTGACAACATGTCATGCATACAATGCGGCATATGCGGGGATTCATGCCCTGTAAACACCCTTGACTTCACCAGGGCGCTGCACAAGCATTTTGAGGATACTCAGAAGGAGTCTGAGCTCTCTTACGATACCACTGAATATCCAATACAGGTAAACAAGTGCATAGGGTGCATGATCTGCCAGGAAGAATGCCCTGTCTCTTGCATAACCATACTTGAGACAGACAAGGAGCCAAAGTATGCCCCGATCCAAGGGCCGATGCGCACCGACGAGCCTAA
>JAJYXO010000032.1 GCA_021801765.1 Microcaldota archaeon
TGACTTTGGCTCTGCAGGTTTCTCCTCGAAACTTTTAACTATGTCTCCCTCCACCCCTACAACTCCAAATCTGCTAGCACCGCTCACTGAACCTATATCATGCGCACATATAGTCGGTTTCCTCTTTTTCTTGAAATGTTCTATCAGGTTCCCTATGCTAAATGTGTAAAAATTGTCGCCAGATATTATTAGCAGATCATCTTCCAGCTTAGCGGAATTTATGGCATGGGAAATGCCTTTTATAGCTCCGTACTTATGGCCATTGTGCATTGTGGGCTCTACCACCATCTCCGTCTCCCCTTTTAACCCTCTTGCCTTTTTATTTTTCATCCAGTACTCAAACTGATCAGCAAACTTTCTGTTAGTGGAGATCACTATCCTGTTCACGCTGAATTTCTCTATATCTTCAACAATGTAGTCTATTATCGGCTTGCCCCCTATTGGCAATAGTGGCTTGGGAACAAAAAGCGTTATGGGCTCTAGCCTTGTTGCGAATCCACCGCACAATATCAACGCATCCAATCAATCATCCAAACGCTGCCGTTGCTGAAAGCGCAAGGCGTCAACATATCTGGCGCCGCTCAAACTTGCGCTGCAAAAATGCAACAACACCAATATCACATTCTCCATCTTTATATACTTTATGCAGGCTTTCGGCAAATTCTCTAACCACCCTTGCCTACCCTTCAAATTGCAGGCTAAGAGCCCCATGCAAACCGCCAACAAGCCATTAGTTGGACTGCTGTTATAAATCCTGCCAACGTGATCAAAGAATCAACTCAGCCTTGCAAAATATAGTCTTTATATCTGACAGGAAGTATACGTAGCCAGAGTGCGGGGGATGAGATTTGAACTCACGCATGCACTAAAGCAAACAGGCCCTGAACCTGTCGCATTTGACCAAGCTCTGCCACCCCCGCAGGTTATTAGATATTGTATGGATACTAATAAAAATAAGATAGACAAATCTTGGTCATCCAGCAACGCAGGCGTCTGTCTATGCATTCAGTATAATAATATTCTATTAGATAACTATTGCCTAACAAGAACGTGGTAAGATGTTAATAGGCCTGGTAGGAGCCCCAAACAAGGGCAAGAGCACTCTTTTCTCTGCAATAACAACTGTTGATGCGGAGATAGCTGATTACCCTTTCACTACAATAAAGCCTAATATGGGGGTAGGATATGTTGCTACCAATTGCCCCGAATCAGCAATCGGCGCCAAATGTAACCCTCGAAACTCCTTATGTTCAGGAAGCATGCGCATGATCCCCATAAGCATCATCGACGTAGCTGGCCTTGTGCCAGGCGCAAACCTTGGAAAAGGAATGGGCACCCAATTTCTCAACGACCTTATAGCGGCAGATGCGCTGATACAGGTTGTAGATGTGAGCGGGAAGAGCGACCTTAATGGAAACCCATGCGATTGGTCAGACCCTTCGCTGGAGGTAGAAATGGTTTTTAGGGAATTGGTAGAATGGGTCTCAGGCATAATAACCAGGCATGCAGCTTCTATATTAAAAAGGCAAGATGGCGCAAAGGCACTAGCGGAAGTCCTCTCCGGCTTCGGAACCAATGCCGAGGAGATAGAAAGGGCTGCATCTGCAAATAACCTTTCATTATCAAACATAAAATGGGATGCAGATTCAGCGCGGAGATTCTCATCAACATTCCTAAAACTCAACAAGCCAATTGCCATAGCTGCAAATAAGCTGGACAAAGCAGGCCAAGGGAAACTAACCGAGCTAAAAAAGAAGCTTGAGGGGTATACTGTGATCGGATGCTCGGGTGAGATGGAACTTGCGCTGAGGAAAGCTTCCAAAAGCGGAGCAATATCTTACGCCCCAGGTTCAGATTTATTCAGTGTAAAAACCGCTCTTGACAGTTCAAAGTCAGCTGCGCTTTCTTACATCCTAGATTTCATAAAAAAGAATGGAGGCACAGGTGTTGATGCGTTGATGAATGCAGCTGTCTTCGGCCTGCTGGGGCAGATAGTAGTATATCCTGTGGAAAATGAGAACAAATGGACTGACAGGTATGGGAATGTCCTGCCAGATGCAATACTCATGGACAAAGGCTCCACGGCAATGGACCTTGCTAGGAAGGTCCACACTGAGATGGCAGAACATATGCTATATGCGATAAATGCAAGAACTAAGGAACGCCTATCAAAAGAGTACAAGTTAGCCTATGGGGATGTAATAAAGATAGTTTCCTCCAAATAACCTTCAAAGCGGTATACCGCCTCCGAATCCTCCCATTCCGAAGCCTCCTCCCCCAACTCCGAATGAAGGCCTGGACTGCATATTCTCCATATGGTCAACTGCTATGGTGAACTCAAGCAGAAGAAGCCTTGAGAAATTTTTGTCTGAGATTTCTATCTTATACGCTCCCAACGCAGTAGCCATCATGCCTGTAGCTAAAGTCCCTAAAAGGCCCCCTGATTGGGTAGGGCTACTTCCTGTCCTTGATATTGTGGCTATTTCGTTACCTCCTGCACCTGTCACCGCATATTTGAATCCAAGGAAATCTCCAGACGCTTCTGCAATCTGACCTCCATCCGGATCTTCTAACAGATAACTATTTGCCATGATCTTTTTGGTAACTTTGCCTATGCTCTTCTTAGATCCGTCGTATAGCTCAAAATGCGCATGCACAGAAGCTATCTTCTGGTGCATTACCCCGAATACTTTCCTGTCAAGGTCTATGAAATCATGCTCTGTTCCAAGTATGTTGCGCTTCACCTCAAAGAGTGGATTTCCCTTTCCGTCAGAGCCTTGGTAAGTTATCTTGATCGCGTAGACAAGCGGCCGCTGTATTATGTATTCATCTAGATTCAAATCCATTTAACCATCTTTTAACTTCAAATAGCAAATTATTAAATCTACCCTTCAAGTGGAAAATTACTACTTTTTGCTTGAGTAAGAGAGGAAGGAAAATAATTCTGCAGTCAGTATCACTATCGCTACTGGAAGCCCTAGCCAGAGCCATGCTAGGTCAGCCAGCGTCTGCTGGGTTATAACTGAAAGATAAGACATTATCTCGTATATAATGGCTATCGATATCCCATACGTCACCGATGCATATACTCCATCTATCAGCCCGTATCTTGCCGCCTGCCTGAAAGTCTCAGATCTTTTTCCTGTCTCTCTACCTATCACTGCGCCTGCTATTACTGGAAGTATTATGCGGCCTGGCCCAGACAGTATAAATGTGCCTGCATAATCAAGTACAAGATGCAGTTGCTGCGGCATCGATATGTAAACAAGGAGTATCTTCAATACCATGCCTATTGCCAGTACAAGTATCCAGAACGTCATAGGCCCTGCGATACCTGCTTCTGCAGGCATTTGCACCTTTTCCCTGGTCTCTACAACATCGTAAATGCTTGTAGCCATTCCCGCTCACTTTTTTGTTTCCTCAAACCCTTCTCTTATCCCCTCTATTATGTCTGCTGCTATTATATATTTGCCCCTTCTCTTTGACATCATCATGCCTATTTTAGCGTGCATGTATGCAGCTGCTGCACCAGAGGAAAATACACTGGCACCTCTGGCAGCGATGCCCCCTATGATGCCAGATAAAACGTCCCCGGTCCCCATAGTGGCTAGGGATTGATCTCCTGCAATGTTTACTTTCAACAGTCCGCCGTCTGATATTGTTGTATAATGGCCCTTTAAGAGAACTGTGCATCCTAATTTCTTTGCCAGCCTTATTGTAGCCTCTGCCTTTCTGCATATATTGCTATCTTCGTATGCCATACCTCCAAGTTTAATGAACTCATTTCTTTGCGGAGTAACTATCGCGCAATCTGAGAGTCTGCTTTTCACTGCGTATATGGCATCTGCATCTATCACTATTTTCTTGCCTTCTTCAATGGATCTGTCTATTATTTCCACAGAAGCCTTAATGGTCTCCTCTAACCTTCCCATTCCCATTCCAATCACTATGCAATCTGCATTCCTTGCCTCGCTCCAAATGCCATCGACATCTTCAGCACCTATGTGCTTCTCCCCGAAAGATTTTACAATTAGATTTGGTGATGCCGCCCTGGCTTCTGATTCAACAGCCTTCGGCACTATAAGCTTTGCATATCCTGCTCCAGAACGAAGAGCAGCCAGTGTGCATTTGGCTGCTTCAGCTGCCATCACCTGTGCACCATGGTAACTCTCGCTGCCCCCTATTACCACTACGTTTCCACTGCCCCGCTTGTCAGTAAATACATCTCTGCATACATCTGCAATTTTAACGTCCCCAGGGCCGCATAGCAGTTCCACATCTGCAGGAATGCCTACGTTTGCAACTTTCGCAATGTTTATTTTGTATGGACTTGTTTTCTCCTTATGCAACGTAAGAACCTCACTCTTCATTATCCATCCTTCCTTTTTGCCCATTCCAGATGGAAAATCAAGAGAAATCATCTTACATCCCTTCTTCTTATGCCTATTAACTTGCATTACTATCCTGCCTAACTCGGCATCCCCTTCTTTAATGTCCGCAAGCGCGTCAATTATAACATCTGCCTCAGAAGCAAACTTGCCTGCCTCATCTGCAGCATCGTATAAAACTCCTACGGATGGCAAGTGTTGAAGAATAAATCTGTTCTTCATGGCTGCGTCAGAGTAGCCTGCTTTAGCTCCAATAGTCGCAACTGCAATATTATATTCTGTGCAAAGGTACCTTGCAGCTGCAAATCCACAACCTCCGAGGAAACCAGTGCCGCATAAGATCAGGATTTTTGCCCCCTTCCTTACCCTATCAGATACAAAGTCAAACACTGCGCACCCAGACGCCTCGGTGATCTGTAGCTGTGAGATCCCCATCTCCTCGGCATTCCTAAGCAGCGCTTCCCATTCCTTTCCACTAAGCCTCTGACGTGAGTACCTTGCGAATGCTTTTAAATATTCTCCGTGCATATTCATACTGGGCATGGGTTAAAAATATAAATACATATGGGGCGCGTTTATGCATGTATATAGATATAACAAGAAACTGGCAGTATATATACCAACCGACGTAGCGCAGTCTCTGGGAATAGAAGAAAACGATGAGATTGACTTCTTCAGGTATAGTAACAAAGCGTATCTGATGGCAAAGAAATCAGAGATAGCAAAGATGATAATGGGCGAGGAACAGCCAGTGGTAAGGCATGCCGATATGGAGGGTCAGCGCTTGCAGCAGACATCCGAGCTTGGCGAGAATGAACTTACAGTCCTAAAGAAACTCGATGAATTTAGGTACCCTGAAAGGAGCGTGGAAAAAGTTGCAGCAAAGTTGAGTTCCGAAGACAAAGCTGCACTTCAACGGTTAGTAGAAAAGAAGATAGTCAACATATTCCAAAAAGATGGTAAGGAACTCTATAGCATATCCAAGAATGCGTACGACAGGTTTCTGATGCGCAAGAAGAGCCAACCTGGAGCTTCATATGCAAAGCCTGCATCTACGCCTACATACCAACGGCCCATAGCGGGAAGAATGCAGCAGAGAAGTCAACCAGCTTCTCTCCTGGAAAAGAATGGCTTCATAGTAATCCCCACAGAGGCTGAGGCAGCTAGCATCTCGCTAGAGCTTGAAGATCAGATAAGAAGAGGTTCCATACTAGGAACAAGGGCGTTCAACAAGAAATTTTACCTGATACTTAGGGATTTCTTTAATAGACATAGCAGCAAGGTCATTGGGAGACTAAGGGAGGGCCCATGCAAAATAGATGAGCTTGCAAAGGCCACAGGCCTGCCAGAGGATGCCACTCGTGCAATAATCTACATGCTTGCTGAAAACGGAGATGCACGGGAACCAAAGAGGGATACTTTCGCGTTGGCCTAGAGCTTTATTCCCTCCATAGCTAAGCAAATTTTCATGCAGCGCTTATAAAATGATCAAGCATTATTATGATTACTGCAAATACCGATACTGCTATCAGAAATATCTTGGCATTTAGCATCGGCCCCTTCTCAGGTGCATCGTAGAAGCTGAGCACTCCGGCCTGTTGCTGTGGCGTTGACAAAGATGCCATAGATTTTCTCTGTATTAAAAGTATTTAAATTAATGCGCAAATAAGGTAGAAATATGTATATACTTGGGGTATGGGACGGCCACGACTCCGGAGCCGCTTTGATTGATGGCAAGAAGATAATCTTCGCCTCCAACGAAGAAAGGTTTACAAAGAGAAAACTGGAGGTTTCTTTCCCGCACAAGTCCATCAATGCTGCACTTGCGTATGCAGGCATAAAGCCCAAGGATATCGATGTAGTCGCGTTCCCCACCACTGAATTTACGAAAACCCTCTCACGAGTCTTTCCTGGGCAAAAAGAGTCATATTACGCCTTTAGAAGAAGGAAGATGCTAAGGCCACGGGCGGAGACGCTCATGCACTATGCAAAGTACTCCATGACTGGCATAGGCGTGCTGCCATTCTGCAATTTCATAAGCAGCGCAGCAGTAATGCAAGAACTCCGTTCAATGGGATTTAGGGACCCTAAGTTGGTACATGTGGAGCACCACGCCTCGCACGCTGCTACCGCTGCTTTCACTTCAGGCCTCAGAAAAGCATTGGTGATAACACTTGATGGGCTTGGGGATGGCCTGAGCGGAACGGTAAGCACTTTTTACAAAGGAAGGCTAGAGAGGCAGCTAGAAATCCCAGCATCTGACTCTATAGGCATCTTCTTCGAGCAGGTAACCAACATACTCGGAATGCGTGAGCTTGAGGATGAGGGGAAGGTGATGGCCATGGCTGACTACTCTTATCCTTTCAAATTTGAGGAAAACAAACTAAAGGACCTCTTCAATGTCGAAGGAATTTCGATAAAGGCAAGGAATGGTTTCATAAAGCAATACGACTTCCTAAGCAGGCTCTCATGGTCAATGCCCCGCGAGCAGTTCGCATATATGGCCCAGCAGCTTCTGGAGCACACTGCCTCTAAGTTTATAAACAATGCCATGGATGAATTCGGGTATTCTGGAGTAGCGCTTGCAGGCGGCGTGTTTTCTAATGTGAAGGCAAACATGGCCATAAGAATGCTTCAGAGACTTAAGGAATGGTATATCTTTCCACACATGGGCGATGGAGGAATCGCCCTTGGAGCAGCAATGCAGGCAAATTATGAAATGAACGGTGTGCATAACTATGCGTTCAATGATGTCTATCTAGGAACGGAATATGATGAATCTGAGATAAAAGCTATTCTTGCCAAAGAGAAGCAAATCTCATATGAAATAGATAATGACAAGAGTTCTCATGCTGCTGAGTTGATAAGCGATGACAACTACGTCTTCTGGTTTCAAGGAAGGATGGAATACGGCCCAAGGGCCTTGGGGAACAGAAGCATACTTGCCAATGCAGGGTCAGAGAAGGCGAAGGAGAGCCTCAACATGTGCGTAAAGCGGAGGGAATGGTATCAGCCATTTGCGCCATCCATACTGGAAGAAGATGCCGGACGGCTTCTTGAGAATGCCGAAACTAAAAGCAGGTTCATGACAATGGCATATAAAATAAAGCCTGCATTCAAGGATGCTATGAAATCTGCAATCCATATAGACATGACTGCAAGGCCGCAGATGCTTGGCAGCGAAAACCCAACATACAGGGGGCTGCTTGAAAGGCTAAAAAGAAAACTGGAGTACGGGGTTGCGCTCAACACCAGCCTTAATATACATGGAATGCCTATAGCAATGAGCCCTGAAGATGCCATATCTGCGATGAAGGAGACAAAGACTAGATACATGTTCATCGGAGATTATTTTGTAGAGAACAAGGGAGCTGATTAAGCCCTTACTTTCCTCTTCATAGCTATCCTTGCTATAAGCACTGCAAAGATTGCTACTACAGCCACTACGGCTATAAGCATTTCTTCTCCAATGCTAAATGTTTCAGGTGAAGGGGTTGCCAGCACAATACCTGTCATTGCAGCGTGTTCTGTATTATTTTCTATATAGCTTGCAACTGCAGCTCCAGAATACGATACTCCTGTCTTATTCATGTATATTGTAAAATCCACGCTCTTTGAGGAAAGAGGCCCTATATTTATTCTAGCTCCATTACCTGAATACGTGAGCCCTGGCGGAAGTATAAGCGAGAAATTTGCATCTACTCCGTATCTTCCTGCATTCACTGCTGTTACGTTTATCTGATAATAGTTGCCTTTGCTGCTCTCCAAATAGGAGATTATAAGGTTGCTCCCTGCGTTT
>JAJYXO010000033.1 GCA_021801765.1 Microcaldota archaeon
ATTCTGGCGAACTCGAGGAGCTTCACGATGAAGGTGGCAATATAATGAAGAAGCTTTCAGCTGAGAAGGCCGCAGAATCTACATTCAATCTCGAATTCCTTGAGAATATGGTGAAATCATGCCCTACTGGCAACAATGTAACGCTCTCCCTAAAATCCAACGAGCCTCTCAAGCTTAAGTACAATATATCTGACGCTGAGATAACATATTATCTAGCACCTTATATGGAAGAGTGAAATGCCAACCCCAGCGGAAAGAATTTCCAAGGACATAATGCTATTCGAAAAGAACGATGCTGAAATCTCATCCAAGCACCTTGATTACAACCAAGAGAAGATAATTAAACTCGCAAGAATGTACGCTAACGACTCGCGTTCATTCCTAGAAAAAGGGGATCTTTATACTGCATTCTCATGTATCTCCTACGCGCATGGGCTGCTAGACGCAATATTAAAACTAAATGAATAATTGCCACTCTGTAATTTGTACGTTATTTTGCAGAAGCTTAGAATGACCAGAACCTCTTTTTATCTGCCCCTTCCCTCAACTCCTTGAATTTCTCTAATAGCTCTTTCTCTTCTTTCGACAGTGACCTGGGCACCTCAACGTTAAGCGTTATTATCTCATCTCCATACGACCCGCTTCTGAATCTCTTTATCCCATTGCCTCTCAGCAATATCCTCTTTCCATTCTGACTCCCAGCCTCTATGTTTATCTTCCTGCTTCCTCCAAGGGTAGGCACAGTTACCTCCCCTCCCAACGCCGCTGTGTATAATGGCACAGTTACTGATGTATAAATGTCATCGCCGTCTCTCTTGAATACTTTGTGTTCCTGTATACGTATCTCAATGTAAAGGTTCCCTGCCTCTCTATTTGAATAATCTCCCATGCCATCTAGCTTAAGCCTCATTCCATCCCTTATTCCTGCAGGTATGGATATCTCTACCTTATCGACACCTACGATTCCGCCTCTTCCTCCACATTGCCTGCACGCCTTCTCGAATATTTTCCCCCTTCCTCCACATACCCCACAGGCTGTAACGACCTGCATTCTACCGAAAAGCGTGTTGGTTATCTGTTTCACATGCCCTGTACCTCCACATTCCCCGCATCTCACCTGCTTTGACCCTGGCTCTCCCCCGCTTCCGCCGCATCTATCGCATCTCCTGATGTGCTTAACTGATATCTCCTTTTTAACTCCAAAAGCCGCTTCCTCCAGCGTTATCGAAAGCCTGTTCAATATGTCTGCTCCGCGGTTTGTAACTCCTCCAAACGGACCCCCAAAGGCTTCTCCAGTATCTGAAAATCCGAAGTTTATATTGAGCCCAAGATCTCTGAAGATGTCCTGAAAGTTAAAGTTCCTGAAAATGTCTTCTTCCGAATATCTCTGCCCAAACTGCTCTGGACCATACACATCGTACTTCCTCCGTTTCTCCTCATCGCCAAGCACTGCATAAGCCTCATTTATCTCCTTGAACCTGCTTTCAGCCCCTTTCTCCTTGTTTCTATCTGGGTGATAACGCAGCGCAAGCTCCCTATAAGCCTTCTTTATCTGATCCTGTGTCGCATTCTTCGGCACACCGAGTACGCTGTAATAGTCCTGCATGTTGCTCCTCTACTACTTCCCAACCTTGTAATCTGCGTTAACCGTATTGCTGTCATCTCCTCCAGGCCCGGGGCCTCCTGCAGGTCCTTGGCCTTGCTGCCCTCCGTAAATTCCCGAGCCTATCTCCTTAAGTGCTTCGTTGAGTTGTTCAATTCTCTCCTTTATCTCATCGCTGTTGTTTGTTTTCAGCGCGTCCTTCAGTTTCTCGTTTGCGTCGTTTACTTTATCATATACTTCTTTAGGTATTTTTTCCTTGTATTCCTTCAGAGTCCTGTCTGTAGTATATGCGAGAGACTCGGCGTCGTTTCTAGACTGTATCCTCTCAAACTCTTCTTTGTCCTTCTCCGCAAACTGCTCTGCCTCCTTAATCTTGCTATCTATCTCATCCTTGCTCATCTTGTGCGGAGCTATTATCTGCATGCTCTGCTCTTTGTTAGTGGCCTTATCCTTCGCAGTGACGTGTATTATGCCGTTTGCATCTATATCGAAAGTAACCTCTACCTGTGGCAATCCCCGCGGTGCGGGGGCTATCCCTGTAAGTTGGAACCTTCCAAGTTCTATGTTATCTCTAGCCATCTTCCTCTCCCCCTGCAGCACGTGAATCTCCACTGTCGTCTGGTTGTCCTCTGCCGTGGTGAAGACCTGCGACCTCTTTATCGGTATGGTGGTATTCCTATCTATTATTGGGGTAGTTATTCCTCCAAGGGTTTCAAGCCCAAGGGAGAGCGGCGTGACGTCTAGCAGCAGTATGTCCTTTACCTCGCCTGTAAGCACTCCAGCCTGTATTGCCGCTCCAAGTGCAACTGCTTCCATCGGATCTACTCCTCTTTCTATCTTCTTACCTAATAGCTGCTCCACATACCTCTGCACTATCGGCATCCTTGTCGGACCGCCTATCAATATTACCTTGTCGATATCTTTCGGCTCTAGCTTTGCATCCTTCAGCGCCTGCATGACAGGTTTCGTTGTCCTCTCAACTATCGGTAGTACTATATCCTCAAGCTTTGCTCTTGTCAGCGTATAGACAAAATTGAAAGGCTTGCCATCTTTACCTGTGCCTAAAAACGGCAGGTTTATCTCCGCATTGAGCGTAGTAGAGAGTTCTATTTTCGCCTTTTCCGCGCCTTCCTTTACTCTCTGCATTGCCTGCGCGTCATTCTTTACGTTAATCCCACTCCTGGATATCTCATCTATCATAAAGCCTACAACCGCGTTGTCCATGTCAGTTCCTCCTAGCTGAGTGTCGCCGCTGGTAGCTTTTACTTCGAAGACCCCGTTGCCAAATTCCATTATCGTGACATCAAGTGTGCCTCCGCCGAAGTCATAGACGAGTATCTTCATCTCCTTCCCATTCTTGTCTAACCCATATGCCAATGCCGCTGCAGTAGGCTCGTTTACAAGTCTAACTACTTCAAGCCCCGCTATCTCTCCAGCATCCTTTGTGGCCTGCCTCTGATTGTCATCAAAATACGCAGGTACAGTTATCACCGCCTGCTTCACTTCTTCTCCTAGGAATGCCTCTGCGTCTTTCTTTATCTTCTGGAGCAGTATTGCCGACAGCTCCTGCGGCTTGTACTCTTTTCCGAAGATGCTGTACTTGAAATCCGAGCCCATCTTCCTCTTAAACGCGGCCACCGTTCCCTCAGGATTTGCCACCGCCTGTCTTTTAGCTGGCTCTCCAACAAGTCTCTGCCCGTCTTTAGTGAATGCTATATAGCTCGGGAACGATTTCCCATACAGCGAAGTTCCCTCTGCACTTGGTATTATCACTGGCCTTCCTCCTTCCAACACTGCTGCTGCACTATTGCTCGTGCCTAAATCAATGCCTATTATTTTGCTCACAAAATCACCTATTCAATATAATACTAGTTTCCTTTATCCTCCGAGCCTTGCGCTTCGCCTGCACCTTTCGATACGATTACATAAGCGGGCCTCAGCATTATCTCGTTGAACATGTATCCTTTCCTTATAGCCTTTATTATGGTCCCTTCTTTCTTCTCGCTCTCCTTAGCAAGTATTATCTCATGCTTATACGGATCAAAAATGCCAATGCTTTCTATTTCACGCAGGCCTTCCTTCTTCATTATGTCGTACAAATTTGAAAAGACAAGCGCTATTCCCCTTTCCTTGTCATTCTCCATATCTAGAGTTTCTGCGGCAAGTTCAAACTCATCCAAAACTGGAAGTATCTTAACCATTAATTCAGCCTTGCCTCTGCCCTTTGCAGATTCCATATCTTTGGCGGCCCTCTTCTTATAATTGTCAAATTCTGCAGCGAGCCTGAGGAAACGCTCCTTTATATCTGCGCAATCATCACTCTTGCCCTTCTTCGCTTCTGTTTCATCAGCAATTGCCTTTTCAGCGTTCTTGGTATCTTTTTCCTTTTCTTCCATAAAATACATCCTCTATGCTCTTATCGAGCATTTCAGCAAACTCTATCATCCTATTAAACTCCCTAAGCACATCCTCCTGCAATTCCTGCAATGTGCTCTCCATGTCTCCAGAGCGGAGGTAATACCTGCGTCCCTTCCTGACAACCAGGCCCATCGAAATGAATCTGTTTAGATGGTATATAACGGTGCTTCTTGGAACAGAGAGCTTCTTGTAAAGGGAAAGGCTTGTTACCCCTTTCCCAGTCATGCTGCTTCCAACAATCTCCTTGAGTATCTGCGGCTCCATCTCCCTCCCTTTTCCTGAGAGGTCAAAGACTTCACAAAACCACCCATAAAGATCATCTACGCCTTCATTTCTGGGTTTTCCTACCGTGCGTATAACAATTTTTTCAGCGTTCGACATGATACTATTTCTCCATAATAGATATATAAATATTTGCTTTTTTACAATAAAAACCTGAATTTACAATATTTAATTATAAGATGCCAATCAAATTCTACCTGCATTTTCCATACTTCCGTCACATGTACCTCTGCCATTCCTATAAGTTTTTAAACTCTATAGGCATAGTCTAACCATGGAAATCTCCAATGCACCTCGCAAGCGCAAGCAGCAGTATCTAGGCCCTTCTAAAGATGTATACAAGCACGGATCACTGGGTGCGCAGCGGGGCACATCTCCTCTGTTTGTCATAATGCTTGTGGCAATCGCTGCAATTGTAGTAATAGCTGTAACGTACCTATACTACGCGTCTGGCACTCCTGTAATAATATATAATCGTACAATAACGCTCCATGCAAATCAAAGCTCCTACTTCGCCATAAATGGGGTAAAGATGGCTATAATGCTAAGTAAGATATCTTCCAGTAAAGCTTACTTCTACCTTGGCAAGTCGCCTATAATTGCAAACCCTATCTACGGATTTTCCATGTACTCCGGACACACAGTCAATCTCAGCTCTTCAGGATCATCTATTGCAAACATACAAGTGAAGCTTATCAACCTCACTAATTCGTCTTCAACTATAGAGATAATAAAGATACCAGAAGGCTTCTCAGTGGCATCAGGAGGTTTTAATACAACATACCCCGTACCGCTATATCTTTTCAATCAAACATCTTCAAAGGCATCGAATCAATCAATGCCTGAAACAACTACTACAATAGTGCAATCTTCCGGAAGCCCTTCCAGCTCCGGCACTGCCAATGCAGATGCAGCAGTTATTTCAGTGGCGAATAGCACTTACATGGGAAAGCTCATGCTAGGGCTCAACCAATTATACTCTCAGGGAAAAGGTTGCACCGAAACGCTCTACGACACTGCGCTTTCACAATACAAAGATGAGAGCCCTACTGGTCCCCTTTCCTTCTTAAATGCCAGCGCAGAAACCCCCACTGGAATAACACAAAATGTAGCCAATATAAACGGCGCAGTCTACTACATAAACTATACTGTTTCACTTCCACACAGATCCCCGATGCTTTCTCTTAGCATGAAGCTAAACTCAACTACCGCAGTGATTACCTCGGTATCTTTCTCCGGGGCATTTCAAGGGCTCAATTACACTACGCTCAATAAGGAGTATACCTTCCAAAGCAGCATCAATAATGCATGTGCTGCTTACATAACATGAGCTTCAAGCTAATCGTCTTGCGCCTTTTTCTTCTCTTTCATGTATACTGGCAGCGTGAACCAGAATACGCTTCCCTTACCCGGTTCTGACGTTGCACCTATCCTGCCACCGTGCAGGTTTACTATCTCCTTCGCTATGGTAAGCCCTAAGCCTGTCCCTGCGCCTTCCTGGTGCGTAAGCCCCCTGCGTATTTGATAGAATTTCTTGAAAAGCTTCGACTTATCCTCCTTTCCTATTCCTATGCCTGTATCCTTTACCTCCACCCGCACGTTCTTCCCTTTTCTTGTCACGCTTACGTCTATGCTCCCATTCTCGGTGAATTTTATCGCATTGCCTATAAGGTTTACGAAGACCTGTATTAGCCTATTGGGATCTGCCTCTATTTCAGGAACATTGTAGTCTATAATAAAAGAAAACGTTAACCCTTTCCCTGCGGCTACCTCGGAGAGGGAGTTAATGCTTGGGTTTTCTTTTATTGTGACAAAACTCACTTTCTGTATATCGAGTTTTATCTTCCCTGAAGATAATTTGGCAACATCAAGTATTTGCTGTATAAGCTGCATAAGTCTGTCTGACTCTGCTATTATTATCTGCACGCTCTTCGCCTGCTCCTGAGTAAGCTGGCCAAATTCACCTGAAACAAGAAGCTTAGAGAAACCCTTTATGCTTGTTATTGGGGTCTTGAGATCATGAGATATATTGTATATGAACTGGCTCTTGAGCTCGCTTTCCGCCTTAAGCTTCTCTATCTGCCTACCTGTATACTCTAGCGTGTCTCTCATTTTTTCTAACTCTCTCTTCGTGGCTAGCTCTTTGCCCATAAGCATGTGCCCTATAAACTTCCCCTCAGTATCGAAGATAGGCATCACGCTTTCCAGCAAAGGCACTGGTTCGGTGCCTACCCTTCCAGAGACATTCACAAAAATATCACTCATGTTGTTTCCTTCCTTAGTCATGGAAAGCGCTGCTGCCAGGCGCTTTTTGCTCTCTTCATCAGAGCAGATTGAGAATATCAGTGCTGATTCTAGTTCATCTCTCCTCCTGCCAAGCAGTTTCTCAGCGCTCTGATTTAGGTTGTCTATGCATCCGTTTCCATCCACAGTTATTATTGCTTCGGAAGATGCATTTGCCATCCAGTCCATGCTCTTCATTAACCCTTCTACATATCTCTCTCTATCGTTGCTTATAACTACAGAATACCCGCCTGGGTGCTTGAATACCTCAACTTTGGCGTATGTCCTCACCCCATTCCCAACTTCTACCTTCAACTGCCTCGCGAACTTCTCGGCGCCTTGCTCAAGACTTATATCTGATATGTCTGAGAGTTTTCTTCCAACTATTGCATCGTATTCAATCCCTATTATTTCTCCTATATTATTACTTGCCCATGTAATCTCTGTGTCTTCTCCCATCTCTAAAAACGCACTAATTGAACCAAGGCTCAGCAACCTGAATTTGTCCTCCAGCCACCTATATCTGCTTTTATCCTCGAGAAGCAGGTGGATCAACCCGCCATTCATCTCTCTTGGCGAGATATCCACAGAGCCGCTCCCGCCGCGATACGTAGCCTCGGTTTCCGATCCCTTGATAATTGCTGCCTTCAACACGTCGCTGATCTCTAAAAACCTACCTATATTCAGTCCATAGAGATCAGAAGTCTGCCTTTTAAGAAGAGCTGCAGCTGCCTTGTTGGCCTTTATTATCAACCATTTTCTATCTACTATTATCTGCGCCGCGGGGCTCTCAAAAGCTGCGTTGAAATAGCACTCAAACTCTGCTCTCCTCTTTCTTTCAACTCTAGATTCTGCTTCTACAGATAGAAACCTGGAGAGTAGGGTTAACGTTGACATCCATGCCCCTTCAAACGCATCCTCCTTCTTCGAGAGCAAGGTGATCACCCCAAATGCATTGCCCTCAACAGCTATGGGTAGCATAAGGCAGCTCTTAAATCCCAAATTGTAATAGTTTATCAGATCTGCAAATGCCGAGTAACCACTCAATCTATTATCAAGATATGGCT
>JAJYXO010000005.1 GCA_021801765.1 Microcaldota archaeon
GAAGATTTCATAACAACATGTCCTCTGCCGAAATTGTCGTCGCAAATTCAGTTTGCTCCCATCGGGATTTGAACCCGAGTTTCGAGAGTGAGAGTCTCGCGTCCTTGACCGGGCTAGACAATGGGAGCCAGAAAGGATTTATTACTTCATTAATAAAGTATTATGGTTATTATGCTTTGCGATAAATACGCACCGACCACCCTGAATGGCATTGTGGGCAACAAGGCGGCAATAGATAAGATATCGGAGTTTGGCCTAAAAGTTCAGGGAGGAGAGAGAACAAAGCCCCTGATAATCTACGGGCCTACCGGAGTGGGTAAGACTGCTGCAGCATATGCCCTCTCGTACAGCTACAGCTTCGAGATAATAGAGCTCAGCGCAAGCGATTACAGGAATGCAGAAAGATTGAAGAAGATAGTTATACCTGCGACCAGGAACAGGGGGCTATTCAATAGTAAAGTACTGATACTCTTCGACGAAATAGATGACCTATCTAAAAAATTTGATTCAGGCGCAGAGGCTGCCATAATGGATATAATAAAGAATTCTAGGCAGCCTATAATCTTCACTGCTGCTGATTACTGGGACAGGAGCATAAGCTTCATGAGAGGCAGCGCCGACCCAGTTGAATTCAAGAAAGTAGGACAGGCAGAGGTAATTGCGCTTCTTGAGAAGATAGTGAAGCAGGAAGGAATCAGCCTTGAGAGGAAGGTGATCGAGCTTATAGCCAGGAGGTGCAACGGGGATGTAAGGGGAGCTATAAATGATCTTGAGGCTATGGCAGGCTCAGAGCCTGAGCTGATAGAAAGACTTGGTGTAAGAGATGCAAAGATAGAGGTCTTCGGTGTGCTTGATAAAATCTTCTCCTGCAACGATTTTGACCTTTCCAGAAATGCGCTGATGAGGAGCGACCTTGACCTTGAGATGATAGTCAACTGGATGGAAGAGAACATAACAAAGAGGTATAGGAGAAAGGAGGAGATAAGCTCTGCATATGAGCAAGTGGCCAACGCAACCAGGTTCCTTAACAAGGCATCCAGGACTAACTATTATGGCTATCTAAGATATGTGCAAGTCTTCCTCTCCGCTGGCATCTCCCTATCCAATATGGGCGGCCTTACAATGCTTAGCAGGTACTCGTTCCCGTCTACAATAAGATATCTCAGCAGCACCAAATCCGACAGGGCGGCGGCATCTGAGATCGCATCGAAGCTCTCCGCGCAACTTCACACGAATAAGAAGAGGATTGTGAGCGAATATATCCCTATAATAAAGGCTATGCTCAAGAAGGAGGCAGCAGAGGTAGGAAATGAAAGGGCCATAGAAGAGGCCGAAGCTGCATTTGGGCTCTATGAAAAGGAAGCTGAATCACTCCTTAGCTGATCGCAGTTTGCCAAATGATGAAAAGAAGCGTCAATCCTGCTGCGTCTTCACTCCTGTGAAGGATTCAACCATCTTCTCGTAGCGCTCCAAAGACTTAACTATCTCCTTAAGCTTCGGGTTTATATTATATCCAAGGTCGTATCCTCTTTCAGTCCTTATGTGAGTCGGCTGCAATATGTTCAGATTCATGGAAAGGTTCCTAAGCGTCAGAATCAGCGTTTTTCGCGTGAAACTCTTTCCAAGCATTGTGTACAGCTCCCGCGTTGTGCGTGGGGATTTTACCATAAGCAGCTTAAGAACAGCATAGTTAGGTTTGCTCAGAAGTTTCCTTATCATCCATATACCGTCTTCCTCTTTTTGCCTTGCCACGTTCGCACCCATTATTACTGTATACAAACGAGGGCAAATCTTATAAATGTATATTTAAGGCAACGTTCCTGCATTCGCGGAACTGAACTGCTGGAAAGATATAAAAACCCTTTGTTATATTATAATATATATTATTTACTTAAGTAAATAAATTGATACTATGATAAACATAAAAGGAGCCTTTGTCCCTTTCCTGGGAGCAGTTATAAGAGGAGAAAAGCCTCAGCAGAGGGGAAGCGCGCTCAGTTTTACCCTCTCAGGCGCATGGGCCGGAGAGATAGTAGAAGAGAGAGGCGGCAGAATCAGCAGGCGCATCAGCAAGTCCAGAGGCGAATACTTTTACATCCTTGGAGAGGAACTCTCCGCCGCGGATAAAAAGCTTGCTGAGATGGCCAAGGCTGATCTAATCGATTTCGCATCTGCGGCCCCCGAAGAGATTGGCCTTGAAACGGCATTCAACTATTCTTATGGGAAGCTTGCCGGCAATGCCAAAGCGGAGATGCTAGCCTATCTGATCTCTCACGATACAGTCGGGAACGGGCCGTTGGGCATCCTTCTGGAGGATAAAGCAGTGATAGAAGAGATAGAAGTGAGCACACCTACCGGGCCAATATCCGTCTACACCTCCAATTACGGCAGATGCCGCACAAACATATCCTTTACAGGAGAAGAGGCTTTTAGGCACACAATCAACAAATTCATATACGAACAAGACAAAGAGCTTAACGACGCCAGCCCTGTAATCGATGTCCAGGTCAACGAGGCAAGAGTCCATGCACAAGTTAAGCCATACGCATCTAGCGGCGCAGCCGCATCGATAAGGATAGGAGGAGGAAAGGAAATAGGGATAAAAGCAATGCTCAGCGGCAGATCCCTCGATGCGAATATCCTTGCGTATCTGTCGATGGCTGTGGAAGCAAGAATGAATATGGTTGTTGCAGGTGCTCCGGCAAGCGGTAAAACCACGCTTCTCTCCCTCATAGGATCTTTCATATCAAAGCAAAGCAAACTTGTGGTGATAGAAGAAGATATCAACGAATTGAGATTTGAAGAGCCAGTGATGAATGTCACTTCCCTATATGGATCTAGGTTCGGGAACGTAAACCCGTCCGAACAGGTAATAAATGCCCTGAGGTTAAGGCCTGATAGGATAATAATCGGCGAGATACGTGGCAGAGAAGCCAGTGAATTGTTCTCTGGAGCTAACCTCGGAATCCCATTTATAACCACGATGCATAGCAACGAAGAGAATTTAGCAATAATAAAGAGGCTCATTTCAAAGCCTATGTCGGTGGAGGCAAGATCAATGAGCATGTTAGACCTTGCAGTCTACATGCGGCAGTCGGGGGTGCGTAGCAGAATAGTCTCCAGCATAAAAGAATACCTATGGTTCAGCAGAGCTGAAACCGAGGCAGGGATGGATCTTGGAGAAGGGGAATCCGTGGAAGAGAAAACAGTAGCCAAGGATGGGGTAATGCCTCCAGAATGCATAGGTGACTCTAAGGTAATCACATGCTATGCGAAGTTTGCTGCGATAACTTATAAGTCTGCATTGAGGGAACTCAGGAGGAGGGCTGCAGAGTATGGAAAATACACATTGCCTGAGGGATAAACATGGTGCTAAAAACTGTAACAGAAGCGGCATGGATTTTTATATTTGCAGCAGCTATCTGCTCTGCACTCTTCTATGCAGATGGAGGCTCAGCTTCAATCTATCTCCTCCTTCCCGCATCGATAATCTTTGTAGCAACAGTCCACGGCCTTATGCAACACTTCCGTATCTTATATTCAAAGCATGCACGAGAGGAGGAGCTCGCCAAAGCCCTCAGGCTATTCATGTACTGCACTTCGCGCGGCATGCCTACAATAAAAGCCATTGAAAAAATACAATCTGAAGCTAGCTACAGTGCCACAGTCTCCTTGCTGCGCAGGGCATCTAAAAGAATGAAAATGGGCGAAGGTCTAGGCGAAGCGATAGAGCGCGCAGGCTTTTCCTGCCAGGATTTTTTGGTCAAAGCCCTGAAAGCAAAGCCACTTGCGGAGGCGCTAGAGGAGCATGAAAGGAGAAGAAAGGAGAGATTATTGCATATTAAAGAATCTTCCGGAATGAGAGCCACAATGAGCATGTTTGTATCTACTATAATGCCATCGTTTATTATCTTCGCATATGTGGGTGGCAATGTTGCCTACAGCGAGAGAACAGGGATTCTGCCATTCTCACTAGGCATCTGCCTGATGCTTCCTGCAATATACGCCATATGCGCTTCAATGCTGCGAAGGGGATTATTTGAATAAAATCATTATGGCATTTATCGTCGTGTGTGAATTGCTTATCCTTCTTGCGGTAATCTACGGGATACCCTATGCTGCTGTAGCAGCATTGGCGCTTGGCTCAATGCACTTTTTCTTTTTTAAGACATATAATCAAAGGAAGGCAGAGATTGGGGCCGCGCTGGATAGCATTATAGCAGATTACACCAAAGGACGCTCTGCGGTCAGAGCAGCGCTGCACTCTACAATTCCTGAGCTCCGCGAAGTTGCAAGGACCTATATGCTTGGCGATTTTCTCTGCGAAGAAGAGGCAAAGCAGCATAGCCACATCGATGAGCTGAAGAATATGCTATCCTACGGCATTGTTTCCGGAAGGGATATATGCGAGAGCCTGAAGATGATGAAAGGCAGGCTGGAATACGAGGCCGGAGTGCTAAGCGCAATCAAGGAGCATGCAGGCAGCATGGAGCTCCTCGCTTATGTTGGAGTAGTCTTTTTTGTGCCCTTGTTCGGTGGAATAAGCGCGAGCATAATGGGCAGCCTCACTACGATGGGCGGGGGAGGAGTCCAAGCCGGGGGGTTTACGCTGATAATCCTTATATACGTCACCTTTATTCTTTGCATAACATCCTCTCTTGCGAAACCTGAAGCAGGAATGCTGGAAAAGGCCTACGCCATAGCTCCTGCGCTTCTGATATCATCTTCAATACTTTTCAGCCTGCCTCCATTCATGAATGGCATTTTATAGGTGTAAAAAATGGAAATGGAAAAACTCTTATGGAAAATGTACAGTATGCTGCCTGCAGAGGCAAAGGCATTCCTTGCTCTGGCAAAAAGCAAAAAGGCCCAGGGGTCTCTGGAGTATATAATGATGGTGGCAGCTGCAAGCATAGTGATAGTTGTAGCGCTTGCCATGGTAGTGAAACTGAAAGGAGCCGTTATAAGCCATGTTTCTATAAACGGCACAAACGACAGCATCTCCCAGGCCATATCCGGCGAGCTTGGGTCTCTCTCAAACACAATAGGGTGAGTCGAATAAGACTGAAAGGCCAAATGTCATTAGAGTTCCTGCTCTATTCTGCAGTCGCAGGCATAGCAATCGCGCTGTCTATCTATATGCTTGCCAGAACCGGAGGGGAGCTTTCAAGGGCCGTAGGAGCCTATATGGTTGGCAGGTTCTTCTCAGAGGCAAGCGCCGCTGCAGAATCCAGCGGTCAGTTTTACGCGTACCTCCCGCCTGGAATATGCAACTCCACAATCAATGGAAGCGAAGTAAGCACTGCATATGGGGATTTCTACATTCCTGGCAGGATTGAAATAAACAACAGATCTTTATGCCCTGACAAGATGTTCGCTTCGTTTGAAATAACATATAACGATGCATCTGGCTCTGAAGAGGTGGTAAGACGCTTGTCCAGGTAAGCGCAGAGGTAATGGTAAGCATGGCTGTCTCATTATTGCTCGCTCTTGCATGCTCTATCCTCATAGCGCACATGTATCTGCTTGGCAGCTCCAGCTTGAATAGGATGCAATCCCTATATTCCAACTCGTATCTTTACTTCAAAGAGATGCTCGGCGCATGCAGCTGCCTCGAAGGCGTTTAATTGATGATCTCTGTTGATATGATAATCGCAGTGCCGCTGGTTGCCATAGCAATAACCTTAATCGCAGGAAGCTATTATAGCGTACAGGCTTATACTGTCTCTGCTGCAGGATACGATGCGCATATAGAGGCAGCTTACGCTGCTTCCCAGGCAATAGAAACTGCGCTTTTATCAGCAGGCTATCCTTCGGAAATGGAAGCAACCGAGATCGCAAAGCCTTACGGCCTGCAGGCGCAGCTGCTGCCATTTTCCTACAATTTTTCTTGTGGATACATGGAAGCATGCCGTACTGCAACCATAGGGGGTAAGGAATATATACTGGCGGTGAAATGAAGATAAAAACCCAGTCAAGCTTGGAGTTCTTGCTGATACTATCTGCCATATCTGCATTAAGCCTTGCCGCGCTATCAATCTATGGGAAAGAAGTTGCTTATGGCAAGGATGCTGCATCCCTTATATTCAATGGAATAAACTCTTCGCAAATCAACTATTCCACTACCTACCCTGACAACCCTGGAGTATCCATATATGTGCCAATAAATTCAAGCGCATACATGAAGAACAGAATGCAGATAATTGCATATGGATGTGAAAGCGGATCTGCATCAGCGCACCTGAGCTCTACATCTATGGTATTTTCCGAAAATGCAATATCTGCAAAAGTCAATGGCATCAGCATAATTGGGGATTACTTTGAGCCATTGTCAGTAGGAAACGGAGAGTTGAATGTTTCATACGCAATAAATTGCACAAACAAGAATCTCACCGGATCAGAGTCTTTTTCCACATATTCACGCGCCAACTCTACTTCCGAATCTGCCCCATTGTCATTTTATATGACGGATAGAAACGAATCTGAGCGCTACCCTATGGAAACTGGGGCTCTTTTATCCGCAAGCCAATTCAACCACTGCACCTATGTGAATTTCTTCGGGAACCCCTATGGGGTTGGACCTCAATGCGGCACCCCTGATGCATGGGACTTTCGCGCATCAACGCAGCACTGCTATCAGGTTTATGTCTATACGATCACATATTGCGTAGTGCCAGAAGATTCAGGGTATAATCTCAGTTCTGTGGAGATTGGCAATGCCACTTATATCTACTATTTCACCATGCACATCAACTCTGGATATGGGGATCTGCTCTCGAGCATTTCCAGCAGCTCAAGGAACTCTGAAGTCACTCTAAACGGCAGCAATGTGGGAAATGCCTCGGTATCCGATGTCTTTTCACAAATGCAACCTCTCTACACTGAGTTCATATCAAAAGACACCTCCTACGCAAGCATAAACAGCTCTGCATACGAAATGTATTCTGAGGATAAAAATGGCCTATATTCTGAGCTTGGCTTCTACAATTCCACGCAGGTCTCATACGATACGGTTTCGCAGGAGGATGCTGCAGTCTCAGCATACCTGGCTTCAGTTCGCAGCTTGATAGGAAGCAATGGAAGCGTAGGCGCGGGTTGCGCCATATATAATGATACATACACATGCAAACCCAACCTGCCTTTTGAGTATGTAATAAACGTGACATTAAGCAAGGGCCTCGGGATTGGCAACGAGACCCTCTCTTACGAAGGCTCAATAGTCAACATAAAGGAGGCGAGCAATTGAAGGCCCAATTTGCTATTTTAGAGGCAATGGTAGCACTTGCAGTTGCCATCTCTGTAACAATCTTCTGCATAAATGCAATAAGCAGCGAAGGCAGGTCATCTGCAATCTCTGAAACCCAGCTTCGCTTATCAGCAGCAGAGTATGATTTTATAAGAGGGATCTACGGCAATGAGAGCATGGGCACATGCATAAAATCTTACCTCTCTGGCAATACTGGCTGCATGATCAAATATAAAATGTATTATAAGAGAGTCTATGGCCTTGGCAGTTTCCGCATTATCGGAGAAAATGGCTCTGGAAACGGGGAGATTCGCTGCTTTCCATATACTAATTATACCGAAATATGCATACTTGCTGGGTGATATTATCGCTCTTTATGGAATTGCGCTTATCTTTATATCCCTTGCAGCTGCAATCTCTGTATCTTTTGTGACCCACGAAGCCTACTACCTGCGCGGGATAAGGCAGGAAGAGTATGGGGAAGCATCAGCAATGTTTGTAAGTTCATTTGCAACTGCATCTTCAGCACAGGGAATCAGCGCCGGCTACGCAGCATTTGTTGCTTCTTACGACAGGCTCAACCTGAGCGAAGGGCTGCAGGGATATGAAATCTATGACCCTGCCAGCGGAACATTTGTGATAGGCAGGAGATGATGCAAATAGGCAGGTTATTAAATTTTCAGGCATTAAAATAATAAGATTACCTGTGAGCATATGATAAGCGCAATAGTTACATCGCTCGATGAGCAAAGGCTCCTTGTTACGCCTTCAGAGAACGTCGAACTTCAGAATCTTTTGGGCAAAAAAGCACAATATCTGGACAAGACAGGAAAGGCATGGCCTGGAGTTGTGACAGAGATAGAGGACCCGTTTCTAGTAATAAAATTTGAACCTTTCCCGACGGGCATAGGGCAAGGCCAGATAGTAGACATAATCGACGAACAAGAGTAAGGCGTCAGGCCTGCATCCTGCTCCTTATTATCCTGTCAAGCTTGCTTCCGAATTTCTCCTTTCTCCCGAATCTAACTACTCTGAGCTCCTTATCGGAGAGCCGCACGCGGAACCTGTCTCCCTTCCCAAGCACTCCGAGCTCCTTTCCATCGTATTTCAGCTTCCCTCTGTACTTAGCCACTTCTACCTCCAGCCTCTTTTTTGAATCCACTACTATCGGGTTCCTGTAAGGGCCGTCTACGTTCAGGAATGTAATGCAGAAGACATCAGGGCTTAGTATTATGGGCCCTCCTGCGGATTTGTTATACGCTGTAGATCCAACAAGGCCTGTTACCAGCATTCCATCACCGCTCATCACATAAGGATATATCTCATATCTTATATTCTTCTCTATTTCGTATATCCTGAAGCTTACTTCCTCAAGGGCGTTGTTAAGCACTATCTCATTTATCGCGTAGTGCTTCTTTCCCTTGTACTCCACCTCTATCTTATTGCCAAGCTTCTCTATGGAATACCTTTTTTCCTTCAGGCTATCTACCATGTATCCGATCTCTTCAAGGCTGAGGTCTGCGTAATAGCCTATGCTGCTCTCATCTCCGCTTCTTATCGGGAGTATGGGACCGTCGAATTCCCTCGCGGCACGTATAAATGTTCCATCGCCCCCCACCGCTACGCATATTTCCCCTTTCCTGACCACGTCGAATTCAGAGTAAAGCCTCTTTAGCTCAGGATAATCTCTCTTCTTTATCAGTGTTATCTTCATTTTGTCATTCCTTGCCTGACATTTTTCCGTAAAAGAAATGCACCGGTCTTCCCAATGCAGCCTCTGCGGCTTCCTGCATGAGCTCCCCGAATGTAGGGTGCGGATGAATGGTATCTGCAATGTCTTCAATTGATGCGCCCATCTCTATGGCCAGAGCAGCCTCGGATATTAGTGCGTTGGCGTCTTCCGAAACTATCTCCACTCCCCTGACTATTCCATCTTCGTCTATGGCTATCTTGATGAATCCTTCTGTCTTGCCTAATGCCACTGCCCTGCCAAGCCCGCTCAGCGGAAACTTCGTCACCTTTATTCCTTCTCCTTCCAACTCACCTGCCATAGCCATTTCAGGGTCTGAGAATATAACTGATGGTATAACCACATTGTCGAAAGCAGAGTTTATCCCAGACGCTACCTCAGCAGATATCACTCCCTGCCTTATCGATTTGTGTGCAAGCATCGGCTGGCCTATAACGTCGCCTACTGCAAGTATATTCTCATCGTCTGTCCTCAGCGATCCATCCACCTTTACAAATCCTTTGCTATCAAGCTTCACCTTGGTCTTCTCCAGGCCAAGGCCTTCGGTGTAAGGAGAGAGGCCCACTGCTACAACCAGCTTCTCTGCAGCCACAGACTCACCATTATCCAATGAGAGCGACCCTGCTGCATATGAGGCAGGCTCAACGCCTATGTGTATCTCCACTCCAAGCTCCTTCATCCGCTTCTTAACCAGCGCAACTGCATCCTTGTCGAACTTCGAGAGGACATCCGATCTTGCTATAATGTGGACTTTGCATCCTAGCTTAGCATAAAGCGTCGCCGTCTCAACAGCCACATATCCTGCGCCTATTATGGCCATGTTTGCCGGGATATAATCCAATGAGAGCGCCTGCTTATAATCGATTATATCTCCTCCGAATTCAAAGCCTTTCAGGCTGACAGGCTCCGAGCCTGTGGCTATTATCGCCTTCTTGAATGTTATCTCTGTTCCATCAGTCAGCATCAACCTCTCAGACGAAGCGAATGACGCCTCGCCTTTTATCACCTCCACGCCATTTAATTTGCAGAGGGATCCTACTCCGCTCTCAAGCTTCTCTGATACGCTCATCCTCCATGCATGCATCTTCTTTGCATCCATAGAGAGTTTTCCTGAAATGCCGAATGCATCTGCATGCTGGGCGCTGTAAAAGAGATCTGCAATATGTATCAGCGTCTTGGAAGGTATGCAGGCATAATTGAGGCAGTGGCCTCCAAGCTTCTCTTTTTCTACAAGCACTACGCTCATCCCCAGCTGCGAAGCCCTTATTGCAGCTACATATCCTCCAACCCCTCCGCCTATTACTACCAGATCTGCATTCTCCGGTAGTGACCCTACTACTCCCATCTTATCCCAGCATCTCGAGGAAGTTTGGATCCTCGATGTACCTTATTACTGCGTTGCAGAAGAGCACTGCATCTGCCCCGTCAACTACGCGGTGGTCAAATGTCAGCGAAAGAGGCAGTATCTTACCTACTTTTACCATATCGCCCTGCACTACAGGCATCTCCCTTACCAGGTGCACTCCAAGTATTGCTACCTCGGGATAGTTTATCATAGGCACAGAAAGGAACCCTCCTCCTAAACTGCCGATATTAGTTATAGTGAATGTGGAATCTCTCATCTCTTCTATGCTTATGGTCTGGTTCCTGACCTTGTCTCCAAGTTCCCTCACTTCCTTTGCTATCTGGCTGATGCTCTTCCTGTCGGCGTTCTTGATTACTATGACCTTCAGGCCATCAGGCGCCTCAGCTGCTAACCCTATGTTATAGTATTTCTTTTGTATTATCTCTCCCTTCTCATGGTCATAGCTCGCGTTGAATCTCGGGTACTCTTTCAGCGCCTCCACCACGGCTTTTATGATGAACGGTAGGAATGTGAGCTTTATGCCAAGCTTCTGCATCTTCTCCTTCTCTTTCTGCACCATTGAACTTAGGGATGTCGCATTTGCAATGTCCATATGCGACGCGCGCGGTATGGTCCAGGATAGCTCCATGTTCTTCGCTATGGCTTTCCTTGTCTGCGAGAGAGGTATCCTCTCTATCTCCCCCGCGTGTTTCTCTTCAGTTACTTCTGAGAACTTAGGCATTGCAGAAGGATGTCCTGATTTCATCGCATATGACCTTACATCGTTCTCCAGCACTCTTCCACTTGGCCCAGTTCCTGTTACTATTGATATGTCAATGTTGAGTTCTCTTGCGAGTTTACGCACCGAAGGAGTTGCAAGCACTTCCTTTTGCTGTGTGGCTGATGCAGCAGCCTCAGGTTTTGAAGCTCTCTGAGTTTCAGGAGCTATGCCTGCAGCAACGGCGTTTAGCTGAGATGCTGGCTGCTGTTTTTGAACAGCCTGTGGCGCTCCAGCCGCAGAGAGCTCCGCGGGTTCCCCGACGTATGCAAGCAAGTCCCCTACCTTGACGTTCTGATCCTCCTTGATTAGCAGTTTTATCGTTCCGGATATAGGCGATGGCACATTAACAACCGCCTTGTCAGTCTCTATCTGCGCAAGAGATTGGTCCTCCTTCACAGTATCGCCGTCCTTCACAAGCCATTTGTGCAGATGGCCTTCTGTTATTCCTTCCCCGATATCAACAAATTTTATCTCCTTCATTCTTACCACTACTGGCCCAGTACCTTGTCTATGGCCTTTGATATTTTAATTTCATTTGGCAGATAGTATTTCTCGTATCCTGGAAACGGGTATGGGAAACTGTCGGATCCTACCCTGACAACAGGCGCCTGAAGTTCGTATATGGCCTTGTCAGCTATCCTTGCAGCTATCTCTGCACCTACGCCAAAGCTTAGCGGCGCTTCGTGGACTATTACCACCTTGCCTGTCTTTTTTACGCTGGCTATTATTGTCTCCTCGTCAAGCGGGGAGATAGTCCTTACGTCTATTATATCCGCATCGAGCTTTCTCTTTTCAACAATATCGCTCACAGGCTTTACCATAGTGCCGTAGGTTATTATTGTTATTGCATTCCCCTCCCTTATCTTGCTTGCCTTGCCTATTTCCACTTCGTACATCTCATCTGGTATCTCTTGCCTGAATAGCCTGTACAGCTTAGTAGGCTCAAGAAAGAGCACAGGGTCTTCCATCCTAGATGCCTTGATTAGCAGCCCTTTTGCATCATACGGGTTCGAAGGCTCTACTATAACTAATCCCCCTATATTTGCATATACTGCTTCGGGGCTCTCAGAATGATGCTCCAGCGTCCTTACCCCGCCGCTCACCGGAGTCCTTATTACCATAGGCACCTTAAAGCGGGATCTGCTCCTTGATCTATATCTTGCAGCATGGTTTACTATCTGGCTAAATCCAAGGTACATGAACCCTGCAAACTGTATCTCTGGTATAGGATGCAGGCCGGCAAGCGCCATGCCCACTGCGCTTCCGATTATCCCAGACTCTCCCAGTGGTGTATCTATTACCCTTGACTCGCCGAACTTATCCAGCAGGCCTTCAGTAACGCGGAAGACGCCACCGTCCTTTCCTATATCTTCTCCAAGCAGTACAGCATTCTTGTTCTCCTTCATTATTAGCTCTAGCGCATTGTTTATCGCTGCGACCATATTTGCTTGCATTCCTATCCCTGCCAGAAATCAGATGCCTTTGATTCTTCTAGCTCCGCGGAGAGTATCTCAGGCATAAAGCTGTATACATTGGTGAACATGCTCGTAGGGTCTGGTTTGAAGCTCTCTGCTTTCTCCACCCAGCTGTCTATAATCTTAGAGTTGCCCTCTTCAATCTCCTTATCAATTGCATCGCTGAGCAATCCTTTGCCTTCCAGATATGCCTTTACCCTGAGTATCGGGTCCTTCTTTGCCCACGCAGCTGTCTCCTCGTCGCTCCTGTATTTGGTTGGATCGTCAGATGTGGTATGCATGCCCATCCTATATGTCACGCATTCTATAAGCGTAGGTCCGTCCCTTGCATTTGATATGGCTTCTCTAGTTGCTTTGTAGACTGCTACGACATCGTTGCCATCCACCTGCACGCCATTTATCCCAGCTGCGAAGGCTTTCTGCGCTAGCGTCTCAGCAGCGCTCTGTTTCTTCCTCGGCATTGAGATCGCCCACTGATTGTTCTGTATAATAGCTACGAGAGGCGCTTTCCAGACTCCTGCGAGATTGAGCGCTTCTGCAAAATCTCCCTCTGAAGTTCCTCCATCTCCAACATAAGCCACTACTGCAGAGTCGCTGCCTTTGTACTTCTGAGCATATGCAATCCCTGCAGCATGCGGCATCTGTGTGGAGACAGGCACTGCCATTGGCATGCCTCTAACATTCTCAGGCACTACGTTTCCTTCTTCGTATCCTATCCAGTAGAGCAGATAGAGATCCATTGGAAATCCTCGCGTCAAATATACTCCAGACTGCCTGAATGCAGGGACAAATATATCATTCGGCCTCATTGCAGAGGCTGAGCCTACCTGCGCAGCCTCTTCTCCAAATCCAGGCGCAAATGTCGCTGTCCTTCCCTGCCTCTGCAGGCTGAGTATCTTGTTGTCATAAGCCCTGGTTAGAACCATAAGCTTATACATCTCAAATATCTTCTCATCCTTCAGATCTTTTGGAAAAAGGGAACTGTCTACATCTCCCTTCTCATCTATGACTTGGATATAACTTATTTTGCCGTTAAATGCTTCTGCGTGCAGCCCAACACCTATTTTACATATACTATAATTCTTTTATAGATTAGCACATTGCACCAATACTGGCCTAACATTTTTGACGCATTGAAAATAGCTACGTTATGCGGTGTTTTCTGAAAAACTGCAGAGAAGATATTAAAATGTTTACAGAGATAAGATCCGTAGAGGGGAGATACAATGGCAATAGCAGAACGCATGCAGCTTGGAGAAGGAAGGCACAAGGGCATATCCGATATCGCCCAACTTAGCAGAAAGGACATAATCTCGGACCTTGAGCGAGTTATAAGTGCGGAGTTGAGAAAGCTCCCAATAGGTGCACAAATCAGCGGCAGACTCGACGAATATATCTCCAGGCGGCTAGGCATATCTCAGATTGCGGTATGCTCGGAGAGAAAGAGGCTATCTGAAAAATACAATACCGACGCGCTGCTTTATGCATTCCACGAGGAATATGGCCTGTCATATGAAAGCATGATTGACGCAGCTTATATGCCTGCGCTCAACCATCTCGCCGAATACGTGAAACGCGACAAAGAGCTGATAAGCATAATGCGCGAAACAAGACAGCGGGGTATTTCTATCGCGGTGCTTTCAAACAGCAACTCAAAAGTTGCTGAGGCAATGCTAGATTCCATGGGAATATATGGCATGTTCGATGCCGTAGTAACAGTTGAATCATTCGGCGGTGCGCTGCGGCCAAAACCTTATGCAGAAGCATACTTGCTGGCTCTCAGAAAGATAGGCGCAGAGAACCCGCATAACGCTATATTTATAGATGACAAGGAATCCAATCTCGTCGAACCCAAGAGGTTAGGCATGACTACGATGCTTGCAGACACATCAGATGGCAAAGTTGCAACAGAGGCAGATTACATTGTAAAGGATTTTGCCGAATTGCTGCGATCTCTGAATTGCGCTGCGTTGCTCTGTTGACCTCTTTCAATGCATCCTGATGGCATTCAGTATCACTGAGACATCTATCATCTCTTGGATCACTGCGCCTACTGCTGGGGGTATGCTACCTGACACAGCGGCAATAACCATCAGTACAATGCTGGCTCCAAGGCCAAAGTAGATGCTCTGCTTCGCTATCCTGAGCATGCGCTTGCCTATTCTTATCGCGTCTGCTATCTTGGTAACATCGTCTACTAAGAGCACTACATCTGCTGCCTCGGCGGATATCCCAGTTCCATGCGCTCCCATTGCAACTCCTACTGTGGCAGTTGCAAGTGCAGGCGCATCATTTATTCCATCTCCTACCATTATCGTACTTATGCCTCTCTTCGTCTCGTTTCCAACTATAGATACTTTATCCTTAGGCAAAAGGCTTGTCTTATAATTCTTTATTCCTGCAGCATCTGCTATAACCCTGGCATTCGCGAGGTTGTCTCCTGTAAGCATGGTGATGTTGCTTATGCCCATTGAGCCAAGGTCCTTAATCATTCCCTGCACCCCTTTTCTTAACTGGTCATGCATCATTATTATGCCCTCTAAATTCCCGCCTATGAATATGTAAGTGCAGAGCCTTCCTTCGGCATTCGCTCTGCCTATTAATTCATCGTACTCTTTTGGGAAATCCTTTCCGTATACTGCTTCGTAAAGCTTTCTAGAACCAACCAGGATGCGCCTGCCCTTGATGTACCCTTCAACCCCTCTGGAAGGATGCTCTTTGAACTTAGACGGAGATTCAAGCTTAAGCGACTCCTGCTTTGCCTTCTGCACCACTGAGCTCGCAAAAGGATGCGCTGAGAGCTGCTCCACCGAGGCGCCAATGCGAAGCAGCTCCAGTTTCTTGTACTTGCCAGTAGGTATCACATTCGCTACCGAAGGCGTGCCATAAGTTAGCGTACCTGTCTTGTCGAAAAAGATGGACCTTGCATTTGCGATCTGCTCTATTGCCGCGCCGCTTTTTACTATTATACTCTCGTTAGCCGCCTTGTTTACGCCTGCTATCACAGCTATTGGCACTGCTATTATCAACGGGCACGGAGTGGCTACAACTAGAACTGAAAGCACTGTAACTATCTTTCCTGTTATCAGATATCCTGCTCCTGCCAGCACCAATGTAATCGGGGTAAAGTAGATTGCGTATTTGTCTGCAAGCCTCTGTATGCCTGGTTTCCTCCTCTGAGCCTGCTTTACTATCTCCACAATTTTTTCATACTCACTCTCCTTGCTTATCCTATTGGTTATTATCTCGAATGTTCCTGAGACATTTACGCTTCCGCTCAGCACCTTATCTCCCTTCCTTTTTGTTTTTGGCACAGGCTCTCCTGTGAGGGCAGACTCATCCACATATCCTTCATCGCTGATCACTGTTCCATCTACGGGTATGAGGTCGCCGCTACGTATCACCAGAATGTCGCCTACTGCAACTTTTTTAACATCTATTTCCTCTATAGAGTCTCCGCTTTTCCTCCTGGCTAACTTGGGTGCTCTTTCCATCAGGCCTTTCAAGGAGATAGATGCCCTCTTGAAACCATAATCTTCAAGCGCCTCTCCGCCTGACTGCATTATGACTATTATAACTCCTGCAAAGCTCTGCCCAAGGAGTATTGCAATAACTATTGCAAGCGTGGCTATTATATCCGAAGTAAAATTCTTTTTTAGCACTTTCCTTATTGTTTCAAAGATCAGCGGTGCGCCGCCTAGCACCAGCGCAACGAACCATATCACATTCGCATACGCATGAAAGCCAAGAAGCAGTATAATTATCCCTGAGAAAAGCGCAGCAGCCGAAGCGAAAGGTATTGGATATGTCTTCATCAACTTCCAATTCCATTTCATTCCTCTCTGCGCTGCAGCCATCTAAATACCATTATTGATAAGGGCATAAGCAGCTATAAACAATTCGCAACCCGCAAGATATGATTCGGATGCTTGGCATTTGCATCTAGTCGCTTTCACGGTGGGTTGTAGCTGTCTATCCATCCACTTGTAAACGAGATATCTGCTGGTATTACGTTGTTTCCGTTTCCAGAGTAGTCGTTTGCATTGCCATTGAGGGGCCACCAACCAACAAGGTTCTGCAGATCTATCGGTACTCCTCCGATTCCTTCCTGATAGATGGTATTTACTGAAGGCCAATCTAATGTATTATTATATTCCTGTACATTAGAGATACTCCCTTGAAAGAATCTATTACCGCAGCATTGCTGATAGCCAAAAATATTAAAGATCGGTGCTCCGTTATCCGGCGCAGCAGTAGATGCTGGGAACAATTCCCTCTGATTGTTCACATATATCGCTATGCTAGTAGAACTAATGGAGTAGCCTACAAAATTCCACCTGCCCAATTGCACTTGTAAGTTGCTATCGAAGTTAGTTTCCCCATTCCATACTACTACATTACCATCTGTCATTAATGCTATCTGAAATGCGCCGCAATATGGCGAGTCTCCCCCGCATGAAAGTTGGTTACCGTCAAACTCAGATATAACTTGAAAATTACTAGACCCAAAACTAGTGGGATATATCCACTGGAAATTGGAGAATGGAAACGCATAAATGCCATTTCCATATGCATAACTGCTCTGCCCGTTTAATTGTCCAACATATTTGGGCACTTCATTGTTGCAGACTCCAAGCAGGTTTATGTCGTATGAGGTCCCCGCGCCATTTGGCCGGAAAACCTGGCAGCTTCCTGGGTTAGCCTTTGGAGCGAAGTAGAGAGGATTGAAGACTCCGAGGTAGGCAAGAGCGCCTAGGACAACTGCTACAATCAGTATCGACCAGCCGTAGGTCATCAGGTACTCCATTGCAGATTGAAGCCTTGGATCATTACCTGACAAGGTATCATCTACCATAAGGCGACGTAAAGGGCTAAAAATCTTATCAGAGATGCTCTATCTAAATCTACTCTGCTTTTGCAAGCCTCTTCTTAACATGCTTAAGTGCAGAGAACATATCCCTATCTATCTCTTCAAGCCTCATGGATATGTACTTAGACTGGGCATTGAAGCTGGGTATCAGTATGTAATCAAGCGCGTTGACTCTCCTCTTGGTCTTCTCTACTTCAATCACGAGTCTCCTCAGGCCCTGCTCCCTCTTCGCTATGTCTACAACTGCGTCTACTGCCTCGTTGAAGGAATTATTTATATCCTCAACAGCTATGCTTGTGGAGATAAGGTTGAAGTTCACGCTGTTCTTCTTTCCTTCCCGCATCGCCTCAGGAATTCTGACCCCCATGATGTTTCGCACAGACATAATCACGGATTCTGTTTCCTTTACATTGTAGGCTACATCTTCCAGCTCAAAGTTGCCTACATATGTGGAAGCTGTAATTACGACTTTGTAAGATCGCTGCATCACTGCGTTCAGATAGTCTCTGCTCTTGCCCGACTGCTTTAGCAGCTTCATGAACTCAAGCACAAGGGCCTCCTGCTTCTTTTTCAGTATCCCATAGCCTTTCCTCGCAGTGCGTATCCTCCTCTTGGTCGAGATCAGGTTTATCCTTGTCGGGCTTGGTCTCTGCTGCATGTCACTTCCTCTGGTAATACTTCTTTACGTACTCCTCCTTTATCCTTGTCAGTTCATCCTCAGGGAGCATAGAGAGAAGTTTCCATCCTATTGTCAGCGTCTCCTCTATTGTTCTGCTTTCGTTGAATCCCTGCTTTATGAATTCGTTCTCGAATTGTTCGCCAAATGCGAGGTATCTCCTGTCGCTCTCGCTAAGCGCCTCTGCACCTACTATGGAGCTGAGGCTCCTCGCCTCAAGTGCGCGTGAGTATGCACCATATAGCTGATCTGCCACTCCTCTATGGTCTTCCCTGGTCTTCCCCTTGCCTATCCCGAAATTCATGAGCCTCGAGAGTGAGCCTGTTGGATTTATCGGAGGATATATGCCTTTGTTGCTCATGCCTCTGTCCAGGAACATCTGACCCTCTGTTATGTATCCTGTCAGGTCTATTATCGGATGCGTTACGTCATCGCTAGGCATAGTCTCTATGCTTAGCTGCGTTATGCTTCCCTTCTTCCCTTTTATTATTCCCGCCCTCTCGAAGATGCTTGCAAGATCCGTGTACATGTATCCTGGGTATCCTCTCCTACCTGGCACCTCTTCCCTGGCGCTGGAGAGCTCCCTCAGCGCCTCGCAGTAGTTCGTCATATCGTCAAGTATGACTAGCACGTGCATGTTCTTCTCAAATGCAAGGTACTCTGCAGTTGTCAGCGCAAGCCTTGGGGTGAGTATCCTCTCTATGCTTGGATCCCCTGCCAAGTTTATGAACGCGACAGTCCTTTTCAGTGCACCTGTCTTCCTAAACTCCCTCACGAAGTAGTCAGAATCGTCATAGGTTATGCCTATTCCTGCAAATACAACTGCAAAATCCTCGCTCATATCCTTGACGCGCGCCTGCCTTGTGATCTGCGCTGCAAGTTCGTTATGTGGAAGCCCCGATCCTGAGAATATCGGAAGCTTCTGCCCCCTGACAAGCGTGTTAAGCCCGTCTATGGTCGAGATTCCAGTCTCTATGAAATCACTTGGCATCCCTCTTGCCGCAGGGTTTATTGGCTCTCCGTTTATGTCCATCCTCTTCGAATAAGGAACCTCCCTGCCGCCATCTATAGGTCGACCTTGCCCATCAAAGATCCTGCCTAGCATCTCCTCGCTTACGCCTGCCTTAAAAGTCTCTCCGAGGAAACTCACCGACGTATCGCTAACATTTATTCCGTTTGTGGGTCCGAAAACCTGGACTACGGCATGCTTATCGCTTGTATCCAGCACCTGCCCCAGCCTCTCTTCTCCGTCCTTCATCTTTATCCTGACTATCTCGTTATACGCAGCATTGCCTACCCTGCCTACTACAACCAGCGGGCCTGCAACGCTCTCTATTGTTTCATATTCTATCTCAAACTCCATGATATCACCTCTACTTCTTACCCTGCTTCGCTTCAATCGGAGCCTCTTCAGCCTTTACAAGCTCCGCAGTTTCTCTATCTATGCTATCGTTTATTCTCTTTGCAACGCTTTCTATCTCCTTTTCCTCAACTCCTTTCATCCTCGAAATTTCAGCTTTCACTTTCATGCTGCTTATGTTATCAGAAGGCACCCCCTTTAATACTGCCTCTGTAGCAGCATCTGCAAAATGCATTATCGTCCTTAGCATCAGGCTCTGCTTTTTCATGCTCGAAAATGCATCTATTTCATCGAAGGCACTCTGCCTGAGGAAATCTTCCCTCAGCATCCTGCCTATTGTGAGAAGCACACGCTCTGAGTCCGGTAGCGCATCCTCACCTACCAGCTGCACTATATCCTTAAGCTCAGCCTCCCTCTGCAAGAGCTTCATGGCCCTCGCCCTGTCCTCTACGAAATTTTCGTTTACATTTTTTACATACCACCCCTTCAACGCTTCGTGGTATAAAGAGTAGCTGTTCAGCCAGTTTATGGATGGGAAGTGTCTGGCGCCTGCCAGCGATGCATCGAGAGCCCAGAAAACCTTTGCTACCCGCAGCGTTCCCTGCGTCACCGGTTCTGAGATATCCCCTCCAGTGGGCGAGACTGCGCCTATCAGCGTTACAGACCCTGTCTTCCCGCTCAAAGCTTCAACTCTTCCGCTCCTTTCGTAATATTCTGCAAGCCTCTTTGGCAGATAGGCAGGGTAGCCCTCCTCCCCGGGCATCTCTTCGAGCCTTGCTGAGATCTCTCTCATGGCCTCCGCCCACCTTGATGTTGAATCTGCCATGACTGCCACTCCATATCCCATATCTCTGAAATATTCTGCGATTGTTATTCCAGTGTATATGCTGGCTTCCCTTGCTGCAACAGGCATATTGCTTGTATTGGCAATCAGCACTGTTCTCTGCATGAGCGGTTTGCCGGTATAAGGATCCTTCAGTTCCGGAAACTCAGTGAGCACGTCAGTCATCTCATTTCCGCGCTCGCCGCATCCGACATATATGACTATATCTGCATTTGACCATTTCGCAAGGGACTGCTGCAGAACAGTCTTACCGCTGCCGAAAGGACCTGGCACTGCTGCAGTTCCGCCTTTGGCAACAGGGAAGAATGTATCTACTACCCTCTGGCCTGTCACCAGCGGTTCATCAGATGCGAACTTCCTCCTGAACTTCGCAGGAGATCTTACCGGCCTCTTCTGCATCATCTGCACTTCAATCTCCTTTCCCTTATGTTCTATTCTTGCTACCGTATCAATTATAGTGAAACTGCCTTTCTTTATCTCCTTTATCTTTCCGTCTACACCTGAAGGCACCATTATGTAATGCTTTATAATCTCCGTCTCCTGTACATATCCCAGTATTGCGCCTTCACTTACGTGTTCTCCTTTCTTCGCAGTAGGGTTGAATATCCATTTCTTCCTCCTATCAAGCGGCGTTGCGCTTATGCCTTTGCCTATGAAAGAGCCGCTCTTCCTAATCAGCTCTTCAAGAGGCCTCTGTATTCCATCATATATCTTTGTAAGTATCCCCGGTCCTAACTCTACGGATAGCTGCGCTGCGGTAGAGACTACGGGTTCTCCTGGCCTTATCCCTGTTGTGTCCTCGTAGACCTGTATTATCGCGTTCTCTCCCTTCAACTGTATTATCTCGCCGACGAGCTCCGATCTTCCTACCTTCACTACGTCGTACATCCTGCTGCCAAGCATATCCTTCGCTATCACCAGCGGTCCCGATATTCTACTAATAGATCCCATTTTATGCACCTATCTTCTCTATATCTATGCCTATCGCCCTCATTACGAGCTTCCTTAATGTATCCGGCCTGAACTCTTCTCTGTACTCCGGAACTTCAACGAACATAGGCAACAGGCTGCTTTCAACAGCATGCCTTATTTTCTTGTCCTTCAGTCCCTTTGAGACTGTTGACGTTATCACAATTATCCCTATGTCATCTGCATCAAGCAGCTTCCTTATCGCATCTTCTGCATCCTCTACGTTCTCCGCGGAGAAGGCGTCTCTAACTCCTGCTAGCTTGAAACCCAGCGCTAGCTCGGCATTGCCAACTACTGCTACTCTGTACTTCCTTTCTAGATCTCCGACCATGTTATCAGCTTAGAGGTTTCATCCTTCGACAATCCATATATCTTGCTCTTCACCAGTATCCTGAGAGCGAAAATTTCCGTCTCCTTAAGATAGACGTAGGCTAGCAGGGCGCTGAAGGATAGCACCGCATGCCTAAGCATCTTAAGGCTCTTGTTGAATAGCTGGTTCCGCATCGCTATCTCAAACAGTATCAGTTGCTTACTCTCTCTGTATTGCTCTTCAGCCTGTTTCAGATCAAAGGATCCTGCCTTTGAGGCGATTGCAGATATATTCTCAGAATTCGAGTAGAGGTTCCTCATGGCATTCGCATCCATTCCACCTCTGGGTATAAGGCTGCCCTGTATCTCTTGGAATGGCATCCCCCTCGCCTTGCCCCTTATGAGTATGAGCAGATTCTTCATATCTATATCCATTCGGATTATGGAAACTGCAGGATCCTTGGTTTCCAATAGCCTAGTTATGGCATTCTCGAGCATGCCGTAATATCCTAAGTCTATTGCTGCTGCAGCTGCTACTGCGTCTCCGCTGCTCTCATAAGCCTTTATTGCATCAGCCATAATGCGCGAGTAAGGAGCGTTTTTCTCCAGCCTTCTTAGCATCTCGACCACGCTGCTCTCTCTCATTGTCTCCTTTATTGCGGCTGCATTGTACCTGCCGTAATCAACCACATACTGCGCTATCGCTTCGTAAGGCAAGCCCCTTTCCTTGGCCTCTATTGCGAGCTTAACATTGCTGAGCTCCAACTTCCCAGTAAGGCTCCTTATTATTGCCCTATCCTCCTTAGGCGTAATCTCCACAAGCCTGCCGAGCCTTTCCGCCATATTTCTGCTAAGCGCGAAATCTATCATGGAGTTGCGTATGTCCACCCCTCCGAACTCTGTTAGCGCCTTTCCGTAATCAGTCTGGATAAGAAGGGAAATTACTGCACCTCTGTCAGGCGCTGCAACAATCGCTTGCATCGCCTGTCTCCCAAGCAGTTTGGCTTCCATGGCCTTAACTCTGGTATTCGAGTAACCATACCTTAATGCTTTTCCATATATTCCCATCAGCTCACTTGAAAAGCGCCTTGGATATGGCGCTCCTTATCCTCCCTGCATTACTCTCTACCACTCCTTCAGGACTCAGGGCAAGCCTTATCTTCCTGTCTCCAGAGAAGAGAACCGCTCCATCGATGTTGGCGTAGTTTACGTTTTTTAGGCCTTTCACCAGTGCGGCGTATCTCTTGTTTACCTCTGCGAAGACCTCTCCGCTTTCAGAAATCTCATTGAATCTTGCCAATGCTCTCTTAATTATCGCAGGCATATACTTTTCCGCTATTTCCTTCATGGCCTCTTTCTTTGCTGTGCTCATCTCTTTCTCTACTGCTTCTTCCATAGCTGAATTGACTATCCTTGCAGCCTCTACCTCTGCCTCAGCCTCCTTCTCACCGAGCAGCAGCCGAGCTCCCTCCTTCGCCTCCTCGCGGGCTTTGGAGATTCTTTCTGCGGCCGCTTTTCTTGCTTCCTCAAGTACCCTTTCTACCTCCTTCTCTGTCTCTCTGCTTATCCTCGCAGCCCCTGACCTGGCTTCGTGCTCTATGCTCTCCTTAATCTCTGGTAGTGCCATTGATTCTCCACCTTATACAAATCCTGCACCCAGCATTATCAACACAGCCACCACGAAGCCAAAGATCATTAGCGTTTCAGGGAGCACAAGAAAGAGCAATACCCTTCCCATCTCCTCTGGTTTCTCAGCTATCAAACCTATGCCCGCGCTGCCTATTCCTGCTTGCGCTATGCCAGTAGCTATTGCGCCACCTAGTATGGCAATCCCAGCTCCTATCGCCGCAACCGCGGCGCCCAATGTTATGCTTGCTACCATTTTTTCACCTATTCTTTAGTATAAACCCTCTTGTAAGAGAAAGGCCTGAACTTGATTCCTCCGCCTTCGTAAAACTTTGTAAAGAACTCAACGAAGTTTAGCCTTATACCCTGCAAGATGCCCTCGAATATCGAGACTATCATATTAAGGAAATGTAATATCATAAACGGTATCAGCAGCACTATGAAGACCAGCGGCCCGCCGTTTAGCGTAGGAGTAAATGCCTTGTCTATAAGAAATGCTATCATAACGCTCGAAAGCCCAAATCCCATTATCCTGGTGTAGCTGAGTATGTGCGTAAGGAGGTTAGGCACCTCCCCTGCCTCGCTTCCGCTGAGCGCCATCGTCGCAACAAATGAGATTATGGCTGCAATGCCGCACGCTTCTGTGAGCACTGGCCCGAATGCATTGAAGAGCCCTCCTCCTATTGCAATAAAGCCTGAAAGTATAAGAATTATGGAAGTTATTTTGCTTGCGGCTGCCTTCATATGCCCTCTTCTGTATTTATTAACAAATCCGAACGCAAGTCCTGCTGTCACCTGTGCAATGCCGAATATGACTGTAATGTACAATATCGTAGTTATGTTGGTTGTCCAGTTGAGTATGCTTAGGCTTGTGAAGTATTGGTTGATTCCCAGACCGAGGTACTGGTTGGTTATAAAACCAAATACAATAGCTGCTATGGAGCTTATCTGCCATATGCTTGCTGCGTTATACACTAATCCTTCAGGGTTAGTTCGCCTCTTTATCCATATGGTAAAGAGGAAGGAGATTATTCCATATCCTACGTCCGATATCATCAAGCCATAGAATATTGGGAACGAGATTATGAATATCCATGTTGGATCTATCTCATCGCTTCTTGGCAGCGAGAAGAATTCAACCATATAATCAAAAGGTCTAAGGAGCTTAGGCCTCGAGATCAATGTGGGCGCTAACTCATCGCCGCTGCCCATATCTTCGATATAATGCCTCTCTCCTATCTCCTTTCTAATCGAATGCCTCAGTTCGTGCATCCTCTTCTTCGGCACCCATCCTTCAACTACAAAGAGCATCTCTGTCTTCTTGAACATCTCCCTTATGCTGCCCCTCTCTTCCTCTATCTGGAGCATCTCCTTCATGTTGGATAGCTTCGAGTAATATTTCTCACTCAGCGCGGAGAGTCTCTCCCGGAGCTTCTCTGCCTCTTTTCTATTCTCTTCCTTCATTGATCTTACATTCTTCAGCATCTTTTCTGGCGTTCCTTCTACATATGCGCTCCTGAAATCGAACTCCTTGAGCTTGTGGTTTCTTGCGAATTCATCTATGTTCTCTTCAGGGCCGCTTGCTATCAGCGCAACGCCATTTCCCTTTGTGCCATAGAACGAGATTTTTGCCTTATGCGCTGCATTTTTAAGGTCTGCCTTGAGCTTCTCAGATTCATCAAGATCCACCTCGAATCCCCTTATGCTTATGTGTTTAGTATTAAGCTTTGAGAAATCTATGCCGCTCTCCATGAAAGAGAGGGCTATCCTCTCGGCATAGGAGAGCAGCCTCTCTCCTTCTCCTATCTCCCTAATTTTCTCGTTTGCATTGTATATCTCATCTATAGCCCCTAGCTCTTTTGCTTCTGCTATTAGTTGTTCCATTGGCATATGTTTCTCTGGCTTAATCTCTTTTTTTTCCAGTAGGTTCAGCGCGCCGCCTACCCTTACAATTAGTTCAGAAAGCTCGCCTACGTATTCCGGAGCAGCATCGTTTCCGAGGTCAAGTTTGCTCTTCCTCATGTCGAGCATGCCAAACCTGTGCAGCGCAGTAACGACTCTATCTTTATCCTTCCCAAGACAAACGAGCCTTACCTTCTGCATAGGCTCAGTTCTTAACATTCTATATACCTATAATATCTTTTACTACTTTCTTGACGACGTTAGAGAGCTCCACCTTGCCTAGCCTTCTGGATCTCAGTTTTGATGCTGCTTTCTCAGCATCGGAGATTATCTTCTTCCTGGAATCCGCAGCGTCTTTCTCAGCTTTTTCAATAGCTTCCTTTCTGATTTCTACGGCTTTTGATTCTGCATCAGCTATAATCTCCCTTGCCTTCTCCTGGGCCTTACCAATTGAAGAGATTTTTGCATTATTTGCTTTATCAAGAAGGAGGTCGGCCTTCTTTTCCGCTTCCTGTAATTCCCTTATCGGGTCAGGCTTCTCCATAACTCATCCCTTAAATTTAAACTGGGACTCACGACGCAAAAAAGTACAACGCTATTAGTTTAAAAGAGCATATTTATAAGCTTTATTGTAAAAGGCATGCAACTCATGCATATGATCTGCAGATCATTTATGCAAATAAACTCTGCATAGATGGTGTCATGGTGCACTATAACCACTCATCCAACTATTTGCAAACAAGATGTTTGTAGGCACGCCATTGTTCCCGTTTCCTGAATAATCGTTTGCGTTTCCATTCAGCGGCCACCAGCCTACAAGGTTATGCAAATCTATCGGTACTCCTCCGATTCCTTCCTGATAAAGTGCATTTACGGAAGGATAGTCCAAAGAGGAATTATACATCTGCATATCAGCTATGCTAACTGCTGAATATCCTCCTTCTCCTCCTCCTACCACGAAGTTTCCAGTACCAGCGGTTGCAGGGCCGTTTGCCACGCCTGAGCTAAACTGAAGAAGATTCGAATACCCAAGGCTAGAATAACCGACGTAGTAATCTGCGCTGCCTGCTGCATAGTTATAAGTAAAGCATGCAAAAACCCATTTGCCTTGCAAATCAGCATAGGAGAAGTAATCACTTGAAGCTGTAGCTATGTTTCCACCTCCCTGATTCCATACGGTAAATCCTTCTATGCCTCCCCCCTGATCCATTGTATATTCCCAAGAATTGCCATTGCTAGGAGATAACTCGCCTTTAATCATCGGGCCAGCATAACCTGTGTAGGAGTTTACCCTATACCACATGCAGAACGTCATTGCGCCATTTGCTCCAGCTTCAGGACTAAGCATTGCGCCATTCCCGAAGTTAACCAGCGAATCCTTCCCATTGAATGTCGCAGCATACTTGGGTATCTCGTTGCTGCAGACTCCAAGAAGGTTTATGTCATATGAGGTTCCAGCGCCGTTTGGCCGGAAAACCTGGCAGCTTCCTGGATTTGCCTTCGGAGCGAAATAAAGAGGATTGAAGACTCCAAGATAGGCGAGCGCGCCTAGGACAACTGCTACAACCAGTATGGACCATCCGTAGGTCATCAGGTACTCCATCGCTGATTGGGATCTTCGGCAATATGGCATGATAATACTAGATATGGCAAGCTTTATAAAATCATAATTGGAAAACCTCTGAATTTAAATAGCTGGATGAAAGCGAATGCAACAACAAAAGAAATACGGATACTTACATGGCAATAAACTTGTTTATCTTGAAACACAGCCTTCAGCCGTTGGAGAAGTTACAACTATACTTAGACTTGCATATGCGATCTTTGTAACTGCAAGAACCTGGGCTTAAAACCCGCAGAAAGACCTCATCTTATGAATCTGCCGCTCTTTTTTCCGCTAATAGCTTCACGGACAGAGTGCCTCTTTATGACAAGCGCTTTTATCTTTTCTATGTCAGCACCGCTTTCCGTAGCTATCTTCCCTGCCTGCCTTATCTTATTTGCATAATGGTTGTATGCATAAATTGCTGCGGATAGCGCGTCTCTCTCATGCACGTTAATTCCAATGTCTTTTGCTATTTTCCTCTTCTCCTTTACAAAAATATCGTCTTCAGGAGAGTGCACTGCAGCATCGAATATTGCCGCGAGTTTTAAAACCGTCTCGTTAGCATGGTGCTTGTCCGTAGCTACAACTACAGGTGTGCCTACTTTCGATATTGATTCCACTAACCATCCTATGCCTGCAGATCGCATGCTGCATGTGTGCACTACATTTCCATCAAGGTCCAGGCACACTACCGCAGAGGTTTTGCCAGTATCTATACCTACTATTATATACATCAACCATCAGCAGATTGAACTATTCGCATAGCAGACCGATGATATCGCTGTCTGCGGTATCGAAAGATACTTACAATCTGTTATGACTGATGGGGTAGACGTCACATTGTAATAGCTGGCCAGCACCGCTTGCCTGTTTATTGGCGTACCTGCCGAAGAAATACAGCTATCCATCGCGCTCATATTCAAGCCAGAAGCTACAGCCAGCGCATCAAGCTCTGAAGGTGACATGTACGCATTTACATATGTGCTGTTCACCTCTTTGACGAATGCATTGAAACCGCTTTGATGCGAAGCGCAATAAAGATACTTGCCAAAGGCGAGTGTTCCATTAAGGCCATTGTTGTTTGCGATCTCCCCTGATGACTGGGTGTAAAGTATTTCCAGGGATGCATTCACCTTTCCTTTAAACCTGCTTTCTATTCCTATCAGTTTCTGTAGGCTGCTAATCGATCCAGGCGCGTACGGGTCTATAAACCAATAGATTGGCAAAATGCCATTTGATTCGCAAGAGACTTTGCCTCCGCCTACCAGTATCACACCTTCTGAAACAGCGTAATTGCTGGATAGTTTCACAGGTTTCACTGTTTCTATTGATGTTGCAGATTCGTTTAAATTGCTATCATTTATCAGCATGGAGAAATCAACCGTGGAATTCGAATCGAAGCTGTCCTTAACAGGTACGCTGACGTACCAATTGCCAGTTTGCGGCATGAACGTGGCGTTCATCTTGCTGACCTCTGCAAGATAAGGCAGAAGAGACAGGGACGTATTCAGGTAGTTGTAACTTGCAAGAAGCCTTTCTGCGTATAGCTTTATATCTGTGGCATTGTGTACGGGTTTTGCGCACATTCCATTGTATGCATAAGTGCAATTTAATGTTGCATTCTGCTGCACTGCTATTCTTATTGGTCCATTGTACGATATGGCTATCAGGAGAGCTACAAGTATAACTATCAACGCAAGCATCGCCACATGCGCATTGTCCAGGCCTCCAAATCTCCCAAGAGGCATCACCAATATCTTCGGTTCCTTACCTTTTCTTGCTTTCATACGATCATCTTCGGGTCCGGCGGGATTTTCATATCCTTTAACGGTACATACCATTAAAAGGCTTTTGAACCCGCGGCCATTACCTTAGGACGGTATTGCTCTGTCCAAGCTGAGCTACGGACCCCTGTCACATCCTTTCAGATGCTTCAATACCTAATAGATTGAGCATATTATTTATTATTTGCTTCGTAGCCATGACGATGGCAACCCTAGCATTTTTCGAATCTCCCCCTGTAATCACTGGCAATGTCTCGTAAAATCTGCTGAACGCCGAAGAGATCTCCAGCAGGTACTCTGCTATGACATTTGGTTTAAGTTCAATGCATGCTTTCTTCACTATTTCATCCGCATTGCCTATCAGTTTCAGGAGCTCAAAATCTGCTCCCCTGGTTATCTTGGAATAATCTATCTTCTCTAGTTCTACGCCTCCTGTTCGGTCCAATATCCCAGATGCTCTTGCATACATGTACATGCAGTAGGCACCGCTGCTTGCATTTAGGTCCAAGGCCCTCTCCCATTCAAATGTAACCTTCTTCAAAGGATCTATCCTTAGAAATTCGAATTTTATCGCTGCTATGGCAACTTTCTCAGCAGCACCTTCTACACCTGCCCTCTTCCCTGCTTTGCTGCTCTGCTCAACTAGCTTGTCCACTCGCTTGCGCGTTTCATAGAACAGATCATCCGCAGTATAGTTTACTTCTTCACCTAGCCATTCTCCTTTCCTTCCGCTAAGCGATCCCTCCTTCAATTCTATCTCTCCGTACGCAAGGTGCATTATGCTCCCACTCTCAGCCCCTATAGCCATCAGCGCTTCGCCTAGCATATTCTGGTTCAGGCTCTGCGCTGAACCTATGACATTTATTATTCTCTTGGCGCCTCCAAACTTCATATATTCCCCATTGTCAGATGACGCGTAGGCGATACTGCCATCCGGCTGGGTTATAAACTTCCTGTACTTAAATTTCTCATTTATCAATCCTAACTTCCACATGTGAAATGCTATGTCTTTCGCTAAATACGTCGGAACTCCATTGCTTCTTACAAGTACTTTGCCCTCTCCAATATCCAGCACAACGCAGTCGCTATATTTTCCTTCCGAAGGTCGTTTCAGCATTCCATTTTTATCCAGCATTGCCATAGCTTTTTTGAAAAGTCCGCTTTTAAGTATGTCACTCTCGAACATCAGGACGTCATGCTGCACGCCGTAGAGGAATGCGGTCTGGTACTGCGCCATTACGCAGTCCTCTGCAATCTTCCTCACCTCCAGATTCTCCCTGCTTCCATTCTCCTCCATCTTCTTAAGTATTGCATTTACCTTCTCTTCGGCGTTTGAGTTTTCTATCTCCTTGCTTATCTTCGCATATCTTTCCCCTAAAAAGAGATCATACTTCTCCTCCGGTGGTTTGCCGACATTGCCATAAAGCAAAACTGCCATCTGCAGTCCCATATCGTCTATATAATCCTCCCTTTCAACGCTGTATGAGCAAAAGGAGAAGATTTTTGAGAGCGAGTCCCCCAGAAGCGCATTTCTGAGATGTCCAATAAGCCATGGCTTGTTTGGGTTTACGCTAGGATACTCTATTATAACCTTCTCCGATTTTCCGATTTCTGCGCTGCCATAAGAACTTCCCTTTCCAACTACCTCGGCTACGACCTCTCTTCCATATATGGTCTCATCTATTGATGCGTTTATGTAGCCTCCAGAAGTTTCGATTCCAGATATGGGGCTTTTAGCCTTAATCTTTTCAGCTATCTTCGAAGCTACATCTGATGGCTTCATGCGCAGCCTGCCAGCAATGCGCAGTGCTATTGAGGAGCTTATATCTGCATGGCCTACTGCAGGGAATACCACAGAACGCTCGATATCTATCTCGTTTATTTCTATACCTGAAAAAGCCTCCTTAACGCCTTCAATAATAATCTTGCAGAATACCTCTCTGATTTTCATTCCCTCATCTCTTCAATATTTTTGTTATTGCCTTCCTGATAATCTTTGCATCCTTCTTCCTAGTGTAAACCCTCGAATCGTGAAGTGCCTTCTTGCCTATCATCCTAAGCACTAGTGCGCTGGATTCTATCAACGGTATCAATCTTCCCTCCTTTCTTATATAAATCTTCGTCTCCTTTTCCTCGTCTATAAGCGCCAGCGTACGCAGCGTTGTAGGGAAAATCCATTCCATGCTTATACCTGCCTCCTCCTCAATCCTCTCAGCAAGCTTTCCATTCTTCTCAAGTTCCATTATCGCAGCAGCCTCTTGAGATTCTCCATTTTCCATCGCAGCAGTGGCTGAGTATGCCAGTGCAAGAGGCTCTCTTCGTAGGAACATCCTGGCAAGATATCCAGCGGTGCCTTTCCCTGATTCTGAATAGCTTTTCATAGCAGAATAAACTGCATCGTCTGTATATCCGCATATACTCTCTTCATCTGAATTCATAAGCTCCTTAGGGTGCATTATTGCCCCATCGCTTACCATGAGATTATATATTCTCTGAAGCATAAGGCCGAACGCTATAACTGCCTTGTGGTGCACTACTGACCGGTATAGATGGTACCTACCTAACAGGAAACTCTCAACTGGCGCTTCGTCCTTCTCGAATATTATCCTTCCTTTTTCAAATGTGAGTATCCTCATCAGGCTTGCCACGCTTATCCTGCCGTACGGAACACCGGTGTTGTACGAATCCCTCAGCAAATAGTCTGACTTATCTGCATCTATTGCTGAAGATATCAACAGGCCATACGCATCCCCCTTTCCCCCCGATATCATATCAGTTATCTCTCTGCTGCTGAAAGTTCCAAGGCGTTCGGAGAAGAATCTGCTTATAATGCTAGATCCTAGCTTCTCGTGGCTTACGCCCCCCATCTTCTCTTCTATCTCATGCTCCAAGGTATGGGAGAATGGATAATGTCCTATGTCATGCATCAGCGCTGCAAGCCTCAGCTTCTGTAAATCATCGTCATCCATATCGGCCTTTACAGCGTTCCTTGCGAACTGATCAATCATAAACATTGTGCCTAAACTATGCGCGAATCTTGTATGGGTTGCTCCGGGATATACCATATCCGCCTGCCCAAGCTGTTTTATCCTCCTGAGCCTCTGGAAGAGTCCTGTATCTATCACCCTGAGCTCCTGCTTGGTAACCCCTATATATCCATGAACATTGTCGAATAACTGCTTCTCCATCTTCAGCATGAAAAGGAATACGCACGGTTAGCTCTTAATCTTTTCTATTTTATATTCTTTCGCGGCATGCGAATGCAGCATATAGGCGTTGCCGATACCTATAAGTATCTGGAAAGCTACTACAATACAATACAAATCTTCATTCGCAGAATCGGCAATGAAAATTCATATTCAAAGTGATGAAATGCAGAAGTTTCCACTTCCAGATGTACGCTTTGAAAGAGGAAAGATAACAGTAAGGGGATTACTGGTCAGAGAGTTAAGAGGCGCAATGCGTGGATTGGACAGCAGTATATTGAGTAAAAAAGTTGCAAATCTAACAGACTATGACAAGGCTGCCATCGCATTCGAAATTATAACCGCTTGCGCAAAAAGGGAAGAATAACCTATGTCATTTCCTTATTAGGGAAGAGAGATTTATGGCCTCGACATTCGCGTAAAGCCTTATTAGCTTCTTGTTTCCTGCATCATTTGCAGGCAAAAGGCTATCTGTGCTTCTAAGCCACAGAAGGCCTTTCTCCACATTCCCGGAGGACGCTATAGGTCCGTCCAATTCCAACTTGGTTATATCTACGAAGAGCGTTACTCTCTCTGCTGTACGATAATAGCCTATGGCATCAGCTATTGCTGCATCGTCTATCAGTGCAGAAAGCTCTTTGCCTATAGAGCTGCCGCTCTTCTTCTTGAAATCTGATATGGCCTTGCTGACTCTTCTGCTTGCGCTGTAAATGCCACCTGCGTTATCCTTTGTTCTGACTGTAGCCATCTTGTTCACTTAATGCTTTATTCCAGCTCCGATAATCCCAAATTTCGCCAGCATTGCTTCAAGTTGTATTCTTTCGTTGGCGCCTTCTACAAGTCTGAAATTGTACTCACCTAACTCGCTTATCATACCCAGCTTCAGCCTCTGGTCAACTTCAAGCGAAAGCGCTTCTCTATAGCATTGCACCAGTATATCTTCACCGCTCATTCCGTAAACTAGTATAAGGGTGTTAAGCTCGTTTCTTGCCTTGTCAAAATCCCCTGAGAGCGCATATCTCAGCATCGCTGCTATTTCTTTAGGCCTGGCCCTAGCAGCTATGTCATATATCCCACTCTCTGTTATATGGCTGTTGAGCATCGCAGCTCCTTGCAGAACATTAGTTAGTTTCCTGAGATCCCCTTCTGAGACATAGAGCAACGCTTCTTCTGCCTTCTCATCGATCTTGAGCCCTTCCCCAGCTTCTATCCTCTTTATATACGCATGCATATCCTCGCCTGTGAGCGGCTTGAACCTGAAGACTATGCATCTGCTCTGTATCGGCTCTATTATTTTGCTGGAATAATTCGCGCTGAGTATAAACCTAGTTGTAGCTGAATACTTTTCCATCGTCCTTCTTAATGCGTGCTGGGCTTCGGCAGTCAGGGCATCTGCCTCATCTAGGAAGATAATCTTTACCAATCCCCCTGTTATTGGAAGAGTTCGCGCAAACTCCTTCACTTTCCCCCTTATTGTATCTATTCCTCTGGAATCAGATGCGTTCATTTCGAGGAATGCTTCCCCAATTCTATCTGCATAGAGTTCCCTGGCCATTGCTATAGCGCTTGTGGTTTTTCCTACTCCTGCAGGCCCGGCGAAGATCATGCTAGGAAAGCTCTTCGCCTTAACAAATGCCTTAAGCCTATCCACTATAACCCTCTGCCCTATTACGTCGTCAAGTTTAGATGGCCTGTATTTCTCTGTCCACGATAAATCCGCTATGTTCAAAGTAGCACCAAGTACCGGTATGGTACCATTAATATTATTATTGTGGCAAAATTATAAAATAAGTCTGTTGGGGTCTCCATTTGACATTCTGCTTTAACCTCCAGCCAGACATGCACAAACCTTAACCCTCCAAACGGCATCCGTTGGCAATTGTCTAATCCCTTATAAAGCGTATATATCTTAAAAGCAATCATTATAGCGTTAAAATGCTAACCCTGAAGATGACTAGGAGGCCGGCGCATGCGGATGCTCCAGAATTCAAGGCACTATTGAGGGCAGGTGCCGAAAGATGGGAGAACATCGGGTTCAAGAATGGTAGACATGGCCTGGCCATCATACATGGCCTATTCGCTAGCCGCTGCGGAGAGGACACAGCGCAATGGCGTAAGGATCAAGAAGCCAGGCGCATTGGCAGTGAAATTGAGTCTGTAAAATACACCAATCCACTTATAGATCCTGAAGGATTCACCGCACGGCCAGTGATATCTTGTTCGCTATTCTGGATAGGCAGCGGCCATTCCGAATGGACCTTTGCAAGGTCAAACGGTGTGGCTCTGATACTGGATGTACCTGTCTACAATATAATCACTGCTGCTCCGGGTGACATTGGAACTGCAGCAAGAAGCAACTTGGAATATCTCCGGCCGCTGCCAAAACCTTCCGAGCTCCTGCCTCACACGAACGGCGAGTTCGCCAGTAAATACGGCATAATTTCCAACCACACGCTTTATAATGAGATAGTCGTAACGGGTCACAATTCAGCGACAGGCACTACCATCAAAATAGCAGGAGGCATGGTAATCGAGCCGCAGGTGCAGAGTCATACAAACCTTGAACTTGTAAACGGAATAACGAGCTTCTGCGAAAGGCTCGGCCTTCCTTTAATCAGCGTGCCTGGCAGTTATTATAAATACTGAATTGTCATCCGTATAGCCTCGCCCAGATTCGAACTGGGGTTACCGGGTTCAGAGCCCGATGTCCTTGACCACTAGACTACGAGGCTGTGAAAAGCTAATTTTTATATACCTATTCAGCATAAATAATTATAATAAGCCTTCCAAAAAACTTCATCGGTAATTATATTGAGTTCATATAGAATCCAGATATCAGTCTCTGAAGAGATCAAAGACATGCTAATTGCAGATGCAGCACTTACAATCGCATTTGCAATGATAATGCCTTCAATAATGCAATATCTTGGCCTGCCAGCAATTGGGAATGGAACATGGCTGGTGAGCACCTTATACTACATGCCCATAGCCTTAGTAGCTGCATCAATATCATTTATACTCCATGAGTATATGCATAAAAGAACCGCGCAGCACTTCGGGGCAGTTGCAGCATTTAGAAGATCCGATATGGGGATAATAATAACTCTTGTATCTGGCTTCATTGGATTCCTCATGGCCTTGCCTGGCGCCACTGTGATATATACAAATTCGTTCACGCGAAGAGAAAACGGGTATGTATCATTGGCAGGACCGCTGACCAACTTTGCCATATTCGGAATCGTCGCAATAATTTCCTTATTCATACACTCAGGAAATGCATACGTTCAGAATGCCGTTTTCGCAATAATGTTCATATCCATGTGGATAGCATTCGTAAATATGCTGCCTATATATCCATTAGACGGCAGCAAGATACTGCACTGGAATAAACTTGTCTACGGAACTGTCCTGATCGCAACGATAGCCGTGCTTTTCCTGCTAGTGCCTGCGCTATCCCTCATCATATCGATAGGCATAGTGCTTGTGATGGCAACAATAATGTCATTTTTCGCAAGGAATATTGTTTTCAGGGGCCTCTGATACTTAAGAGACGTCCATGCTAGGCTTGAGCGGCATTGCTCTGCCGGCTCTCTGCGATTTTGACTCCCCTTCCTTTTCAACTTCAACCTTGGCGCCAATGTTTTCTTCAAGGAATACCGTGGACTCTGAAAGGAGCAAAAACTCCTCCTCCTGCACCATTGGAACTTCTTTTAGCTCATTCATGTGTTTCGAGAGCAGTGCAGCGTATTTGGCCCCCTTTTCTTTCAAATTGTCAGGCAGGCTCTCTATGGCCTTCTTCATATCCTTCTCCCTTGCCATGGCTCCTTGAAGATCTCTTTTCCAGTCTTCAGCAACTATAATTCTGATTGAACGCGCCTTCTTTTCCCCCTTCTTCTCCATGAGTCCGATGATTTGCTTTGCGTCTGCTATCACAGAGTCCAGTATTTCCTCACCTTCCTCTGCCTTCTCGCTTATCATGCTAATATCTGCAGAAGGCCACTTCTCAGTGGAAGAGAAGGTATCGTTTCCAAGCCTATGCCACAGTTCCTCTGAGATATGCGGCGCAATTGGCTGCATCATTAGCGTTATCCCTGAAAGGTAGTCCCTTACAGTGATCGCATTGGATCCTCCCCTTGCGAAATATCTTTTTAGTTCTATTACAGTGCTATAAAGCAAGTTTGTAGACGCATTTCTGAGCTCAAGTTTCTCCATTGCACCTGTCACATCTCTTATCTTTCTGTTGAGCTTCGAATAGAGCCAGTAATCCATGTGCGTAAGTTCCTTTGCCTCCAGCTTCTCTAGCTTCCCAGTTACCTCAAACAGGTACTCAAACCTCTCCTTAACGCCGTTTACTGCCTTGTCGCTGAACTCGGAGTCGCTAAAGAGGTCCGCTCCAGCCACGACAGTGAATCTGAGAGGATCTACTCCGTATTTCTCCAGCCCATCGGTAAGAGGTACTATGTTGCCAAGGCTCTTGCTCATCTTCTCCCCTTCGCTAAGCACTGTGCCGTTTACGACAATCTGCTTTGGCCAGCTATCCTTGCTAAATATCGCAGCATGGTTGAACATATACATAGTCAAATGGTTGAATATCAGCTCCGGGGCAGAGTGCCTGGAAGTATTCGTATACCAGTATGAGAAAGAGTCCCTGCATTTCCTTACTACCCCAAAATCCACGCCTGTGCTCTTAGATACGGATTCTGCGTCGCCTCTTCCTAGCATCACGTAATCGAAAAATTCTCCAGTGAGCTTCTCAGGATCTACATCCCTTATCAGGTTAGATATTGTATAGAACGACATGTATATTGTAGAATCTGAAAGCGACTCTATTATGTGCGATTTTTCATACGGAAATCTGGTGCCAAGGCCCTGTGCCCTCTCCGCAGCTCTCAAGTTTATCCAATCCAGTGCTGACAGGAATGCGCTTCTGCTTTTCTCCGGGAGCACATTAGCCCCACTGAGAACCTCTTTTGCAAGCTTCTTCCACCCAGCGTCGCCATAATTGATGAACCATTGCCCATCAACCATCTTAACCACTACCTTAGAGCCGCATCTGCAGTATACCTGGCTTTCATTTGCCAGCTCATAGATCTCAATTGCATCGCCTGATTTGATCAAATCTCCCTTTATCTTCTCCTTAGCATCGGCCACCTTCATTCCCCTAAATCCTTCAACATCCATTATGCCGAAATGGAATTCATCTTTGTACTCCAGCTTTGTGGCCTCCTCAAGAGCATTCTCATCGTAGGAAAGTGCTCCTGCCATCTTAATGTATTCCAGTGCAGGGATATCGCCTCCTATCTTTCCCGGTGGCATGCTGAGCACCTTTATGGGAACTATACTTGAAGTATCATATCCTTCCATTTCCAACTTTTCTATTGCTGCATAATCAAATGGGGCATGGGCTGGAACGCTCATTACCAATCCTGTGCCCACGTCGTCCTTCACAGAGAAGCCAGGAAGCACTGGTATTACTGCTTTTGTTACTGGGTTTATGCACTTCTTTGCAAGGAGATCATTTCCATGCACTTCCCTCTCTTCATCTATCTGCATCTGGAATAACAAAGTTTGAATGCTTCCCTTCGATACGTAGTATTTCCCTTCCTGCCCCGCTATTCTGCAGAGTGCATATCTGGAATCCTGGTTTACAAAGAGGTTTGTAACTCCTGATATTGTCTCTGGCCTGTACGTTGCACATATAAGATATGCATCTTCGCCGTCAACCTTGAACTTCACAGCTGTCTCTGTCTCTATCTCGGGTTCTACGTCGTGCTTTGTATCATGCATGCCTACCGCATTGTTTTCGTTAGGGCACCATCCTACCGCGTGCTTTCCCTTGATGAGGTATCCTTTCTTGTTTAATATATCAAACTGCCATTCTATCAGCTTGCTGAAATTTGCGTCTATTGAGACAAATTTCCTTCTCCAATCTATGCTGTACCCTGCAAGGTGCATTCCCTTCTCTATCTCTCCTACAAAATAATTGGCTATGTAAAGCGGATCAGTCATCTTCGCTATTTCTTCATCCGGTATGTGGAACATGCGCAGCTCCTTCTTCAGCTCCTCATCTCCATTTCTTATCCTCTTTGCAAATGCTAGCACCGGAGTGCCTGTCGCATGGAAAGCCATAGGATATAGAACATTTAATCCGTGCATCCTCTTGTATCTTGCAAGGACATCTGCGGTGCCATAGGTTCTTAGGTGCCCTATGTGCTGCGGCCCATTGACATATGGGAATGCAGCTGTGACCATGTACTGTTTTTTATTGCTTATCTCCCCTTCGAATATTTTCGCATCTGCCCACGCCTTCTGCCACTTACTCTCAATTGCCTTGTAATCTATCATAGTTGCACAATTCTATTTCTAATGTCTATTATTAAAGCTTACCGATTCTGTCGCCTTTCCTATGCGTTTGGCAATGTTCTTATATTTATACGCTACAGATTCCTTAGTTTAACAAAGTGAGCGGGAAATCCCACACGCTTTAGCGGTGGGATGAAAGCGAACCGCAGTTGCAGTAATATGTAGATAAGTATATATGGGAGTATGCTCATATATTAGTATGCCTAAAGGATACAATGCCTCTGAAACAAGTGTTCATTTCATTGGCTATCATTTCGTCTGGTGCCCGAAATATAGAAGAAAGGTGTTGGTTGGTAAAGTGGAACAACGACTAAAGGAACTGATAAAGGAAAAGGCAGAACGCTTAGAATGCAAGATCCTTGCGCTTGAAGTCATGCCAGATCATGTTCATCTCTTCATAGAAGGCAAACCGCTCCAAACACCGAACTACATAATCGGACAGATAAAAGGATACACCTCTCATCAACTAAGGGAAGAGTTTGCAGATTTGCGGCTAAGACTTCCTACCCTATGGACAAGAAGTTATTTTGTTTCGACGCATGAACATATTTCAGATAAACTGATAGAAAAATACATTTCAGAACAAAAGGGAATGTAATGGAATTGAGAAGAGCTTATAAATTCAGGATTTATCCTGATGCAAAACGGCAGTCAGAGATAGAATTGCAGCTTACACAGATCGGAA
>JAJYXO010000024.1 GCA_021801765.1 Microcaldota archaeon
GATCTAAAGAAATGCGCCTCAGATTGCACAGAGAGGGTTTCCTACATCTGCGGCCCTCCTGCATTTGTGAAGGCGCTCAAAGACGCATTGCTCTCGCTTGGGGTAAATGAGAAGGAGATTCACGCAGAGATGTGGGGGGAGTAAACTGCCATACGTTTCTCACGTGGGAAAACGTTACCATAAGATTTTTAAGAATGGCACGTATAATCATTCTCATGGAGATAACATCTTCGGAGAGGCTCTCGCTAGCATTGGCGTTTACTGTGATACTTCTTACGGTAGTAGCTATTGCTGCATTCGTATACAGCAGCATGCTCCTATTCTACGTAGTTGCAGCAATAGTCATAGCACTGGGATTCTACTTTGCATATAGGGTATCTAAGGAGACAAGGCCAAAACAGACAAGGCAACGAAAGAAGGCCTAGCTGGTCTAATGAACAAGCTGATAATAGCAGAAAAGCCAAGCGTAGCGCTTAGGATAGCCATGGCGCTAAGTGGCGATGGCAGGCCGCGAAGGTCAGGTTTCAGCGGTGTTGGCTATTACGAAATCGGCTCTCCTCCTGATGCCATTTATGTGGTGGCAGCAGCAGGTCACATATTCACGCTCAGGCAAAAAGACGAGTCAAAAAAACTGCCTGTCTTCGATGTCGAATGGATAGAAGCCTACAAGGTGCATAAGGCTGCATATTTTACGAAGAAATATCTAGACGCCATCTCCGAAGTGGGGAAAAAATGCTCGTTCTTCATCAATGCTTGCGACTATGACATGGAAGGCACGGTGATAGGTTCAAATATAATAAAGTTTCTAGTTAACGGCAACGTAAACTCAGAGATAAGACCCGGAAGTGTCAAGAGGATGCGCTTCTCTACAACAACAAACGTAGATCTTATAGAATCTTTCAATAACCTCAATGATTTCGACTTCAGCAATCTATACGCAGGCGAAACCAGGCATATGATAGACTGGATGTGGGGTATAAACATGAGCAGGGCGCTAATGCAATCCATCGCCTCTGTCGGAGTCAAGAAAACGCTAAGCGTAGGCAGAGTACAAGGCCCGACGTTGGCCATACTCTCGAAGAGGGAGCGCGAGATTAAGGAGTTCAAACCAGAGCCATATTGGAAGGTCTTCATCAAGATAGGGAATGTAGATTTCGAAAACAAGAGAGGCAGTATTATGTCAAAGATTGATGCTGATACTGCCCTGGCCAACACTGAAAAAGGCCCGCTGATAGTTAAAAACGCCGAGACAAAGGACGAGCTTAAGCCCCCTTTCCCCCCATTTGACCTTACCTCGCTGCAGGTGGAGGCCAGCAGGGTATTCAAGATTGATCCCTCACGGACACTGGCTATAGCACAGGTGCTCTACGAGCGCGCCTACATTTCATATCCAAGGACTGCGTCTCAAAAGCTTCCATACTCCTTAAACCTTCGAAGGATAATAACCGATTTGGCAAGAAATGACAAGCTCGCAGAACCTGTCAGGCAACTGCTAGACAAGCAGAGGTTCAAACCTCACGAAGGCCCCAAAGAGGATGAAGCCCATCCTGCAATATATCCAACCGGAGAGATACCTAGGAAGCTGAACGATGAAGAAGAAAGAGTCTACCTCTTGATATCAAAGAGGTTCCTCTCCTGCTTTGCAGAGTACGCAAAAATAGCTAGGACTACCATCTCCATAGAGTCAAATGGCGAGGGGTATTCTGCTACCGGCGACGAAGTGCTCCAGGAAGGGTGGCTTTCATTCTACCCTTACTACAAGCTGAAGGAATCTAAGATGCCAAAAGTCTCCGCAGGAGACAAAGTAAAAGCCGATAAGATATACTTAAAAGACGGCATGACCGAACCCCCTAGAAGATACACAAAGGCAATGTTAATCTCCCTCCTCGAAAGGAAGAACCTTGGCACCAAGGCAACAAGATCTGCGATAATAGATACGCTGCTCAATAGAGGCTACATAAAAAGCGTGAGCATCGAGGTGACGGAATTCGGAATGAGCGTGTACAATGCGCTTGACAAATATTGCAAGGAAATAATAGACGAGGAGCTGACCAGGAAGCTGGAATCAAACATTGAAGAGATAGCGCGAAGCAAAAAGAGCGAATCAGAAGTTATAGAAGATGCCAAGAAGACAATATCGATGATAATGGGTGCATTTATAAAAAATAGCTCCGAGATAGGCAACGAGTTGAAGAAAGGGCTAAAGGAGACGGAGCTTTCCAGCGTGCTAGGCACGTGCAAATGCGGAGGCAACCTTGTAATCAAAATCTCTAAGAATAGGAAGCAATTCGTCGGGTGCTCTAACTGGCCTAACTGCAACGTAACATACCCCCTCCCGCAGTATTCCAAGATAATACCTCTCCACAAAATCTGTGAACTATGCAATACCCCAATGGTGAAAGTCTTCTCCAGAGGCAAGGTCTTCCAGATGGACCTCGATCCTAAATGCGAAAGCAAGAAGGATTGGGGGAAGAAAGATGCTGAACATGGAGCAAAACTTCCAAGGAAGCCTTCAAGGAAATCTGCTGGACAGAAGCAAAAGAAACAGGCCCCAGCATCTGAATCTGAGGAAACAAATTAAACCGTTATAAAAAATGATAAATGATTCGCCCCGCAAACCCATCATTTCAATGGCGGGTTAGGGGCGTAAGAAGGTATATAAGAATGGAAAACAAAAAGGAGAACATGGAAGCAATGCGTGCCTACAAGTTCAGGATATACCCTGACCAGAAAAGGCAGATGGATAGGGACATCAACGCATCAATAAACATACTCAACAGAGCTTTGAACTCTGCGAGTCCAAATTTTCACAGCAAAGCTGTCAAAGCTACCCTCGGAAAGAGGGGAAGTCACGCTCAGGGAGATATTACCTCTGCGGTGCAACAGGCATCGAAAAGCCGCATCGAAGAACTGAGAACATACTCTGCAAATGCAGGGGAAACCAACAACCTTTAGTTGTTGGAGGTGTCACTATATGTTCATATATCCCAATATCTACCGCAAACTGAAGAGAGGCCCGCAGGTGATACTGCCTAAAGACATAGGGATAATAATATCCTACTCTGGCATAGGCAAGGAGAGTGTCTGTGTAGATGCTGGCACAGGCAGCGGATGGTTGGCATTGAGCATGGCAAGAATCTGCAGGCACGTATATAGCTATGACTTGAGGGATGACTTTATCTCCATAGCTGAGAAGAATCAAAGAATACTGGGTGTAGATAACATAACATTCAGGAAGAAGGATATTTTTGATGGAATAGACGAAGAAGAGATAGATTTGGTAACACTTGATTTGCCGAACTCTGAGAAAGCCCTGCCAGGAGCTAAAAAGGCCCTGAAAGCAGGCGGTATTGTTGTAGGTTATCTGCCGCATACAGAGCAGGTAAGAAATTTCTCAATGGCTCTGAAGGATATGGGATTTTTGGAGCCTTATACCGTCGAAACCATAGTGCGAGACATTCTCGTGCGCGAGGAGGGAGTAAGGCCCTCCACAAAAGGCATATGGCACACAGCATATCTCACTTTCGCAACGGCGCCTAAGAAGGGATAGGCATACTAACCAGGAATGGTATGCAGATATCATTATACTGTCGTAATGCGAGATAGAGTTATCTACTCTACTATCTCCTCCCATATTTTCTTCAAATCTGCATCACTGGCTTCAGGTCCCATCACAGTGCTTATGAATCCTGGATATTCATCGAAGTATATTGCCTTATGTTCTACGTGCTTTTCAAACTTTTTGTTCATTGTTCCTATGGCCGGGTAAAGCTTGGCATGCACGTGGTTTACTCCTGTGCCTTCAAAAACAAGATGTATCCTGCAATCTCCAAGTTTGCTTTCTAGCATCTTCGATACCTTCTTCACCACTGTTATGTATTTCCTGATAAATTCATCTTCGAGCCCAAAGAGATAACTCTCCATATGTGCTTTAGGTATAACTAGGGCTTGTCCCTTTATATTTGGAAAACGATCTAGGAATGCAAGGAATTCGTTATCTTCATATATTCTGTAAGCATGAACCTTTCCATTCACTATCTCGCAGAATATACAGCTGTCTGCAACCATAATCTCACCTCCTAAACAGCTCTCTCAGCCTGTTATACTCCCCTACTATCTCATCTTTGGACCTCGCCTCTCTTCTAATCTCCTGGTCAACATAATATTTCTCATACGTCCCATCCCGGGTTCTAGGCCTAGGTATAATATGTATGTGGAAATGATCCTGAGTCCTTCCAGATTTATTTCCGCTCCTTATTTTCAGGTCATAAGCATCTGTATCATACGCATCAAGCAGGGTCGTCACCGCCTTGTCTATCATATAGTAGAGCTCCTTAACTTCTTCAGGCCGTAGGTCTAATAAGCCCCTTACATGATCTCTGGAAATTATGAGCGAATGTCCGTTAACTATGGGTTTATGGTTGTAAGCGAGATAGAAAGCGCCTGTATCAAGCAATATCATGTCGTTCATATATCCAACGCAGAAATTATCTGTGCCTCTAATTCTTGGAGTATTATTTATTTCTCCGCTATTCCTCCTTACCCTCAAATACACCTCCAGAGAGCTTCGCAGCGCATTAGCCATAGATTCTGCATCTTCAAGTGATCTTTCTACATGCCCGTTCTCATAAAGGTCAACATAGATCCTGTCATGATCTCCACTGTACGCATCTGCGTAAGATCTTGGTATCAAATGTATGTGGAAACGCTCAGAAGGCCTGCCTTCATAATATCCTGTCTGCAATGCAGTTATGTAAGACCTGCTTTCGTTTTCCTTAGCTCCATCTGCGAATTTCACCAGCAGGGGTGTTACTAGCCCATAGAGCTCGGACAGCTCCATCCTCTCCGAGTTATTCAATTCAGTTATCGAATTAATACTCCTATGCGGTAGGATAATGGAATGATATCGGAGAAGACCTCTGGGATTTATGGCTACGGTGAAATTCTGCGAAGAATAGTATTCAAGATCCTGTCCTCTAGCGCTTTTAACTCCCAATTCCCTTGTTTCCACCTTTATACACGAATCCTTCTTTCTTATTATTTTGTCCATATGTCCACCTTTGGCATAAGCATGTAGAATTTTCCAGATAAACCTGCACTTGCACTACATTGTGGGTTCATCTCAATGGCATACATGCTATCGCATCAGAATTAGGATTTACTTAAATTGCTCTGGATATTTAAACTTAACCTAACTCGACTAACCTACTCGAAAATACAGAAGAAGGTTTAAATACTATTCGCAATTAATATCTAATTTGCAATCAGGTCAAATATACTTAAAACGTCGGTGTTATAAATGGCAGAAGAAGAACAAATCATGGAGCCTGGATCTGAGAATGTAGTCCTAATAGGAAAGAAACCAGCAATGAACTATGTGCTTGCAGTAGTCACGCAGTTCAATAGCGGTGCAAAATCAGTAAAGGTTAGGGCAAGGGGGAACGCAATCTCCCGCGCAGTTGATGTTGCAGAAATATCTAGAAACAGATTCGTCACAGATGCTCGCGTAGATAAAATAGCGATAAACTCCGAAGAGCTTGCAAATGAAGACGGCACAAAATCTAAAGTAAGCGCTATAGAGATAACGCTGGCAAGATAAACGCCGTTTATCCTTGCAAAACACCCCTTCTGCATTCGTACTTTACCGTCCTTGTGGCTGCGCATATTATTTATTCTTGCGCCTGTAATATTGTCTGGTGCATGTTTGGCTGTTGATCTAATCAAGGTACAAATTGGGAAAAGCGGCAATATGCAGGTTATACCCTGGCATGCTGGATTCATGAAGGCAGCAGAAGGTTTCTATGAAGCTCTGGCCTCTTCATCTCATGGTATAAAACTCGGCCTGGCATTTGCAGAGGCAAATGGCCTGCGGCTTATCCGAAGCGAAGGTAACGGTGACGCCCTCAAATCGCCCGCAGAAAGCAATATAATGTCACTTGGAATTGCAGATGGCATGTCATATTCGGATGCGGAGGCCAAGTCAGACATTGAAAAGAGACGCCGGCTCCTTCGTGGCAGTGGTTACAAGAAGTGATCGCCATGAAACTGCTCAATGAGATAGAGGCTCACTTGGTCATAAATGAGCTTGAACGCAGCTATCCTAATGCCAAATACTATCTGAACTTCAAAACGCCTATAGATCTACTTGTCGCTGCCATAATTTCCGCGCAGACTCGAGATGAAGTAGTCAACGCTGTGACTCCTGAGATATTCAGACGTTACAAAAAGGCATCCGATTATGCATCTGCAGATATTAAAGAGTTTACTCAGTTAATAAGCAAAGTCAGCTTCGCTGGAAACAAAGCAAAGAACATAATCTCCACATGCAGCATAATAGCTAAAGAATTCAATGATAGCGTTCCAGATAAGCCTGAAGAGCTAATGTCATTGCCAGGGATAGGCAGGAAGACTGCGAATACTATTCTTATCAATGCGTACGGAAAGGTTTATGGTATACCTGTTGACACATGGGTTATAAAGCTTTCATACAGAATAGGCCTGAGCGGAGAGAAGAATCCTGATAAGATAGAAAAGGACCTGATGAAGGTAGTGGAAAAGAAAGAATGGGCAAGGATAGCCTATGTGCTAAAAGCCCACGGCAAAAAAATCTGCCAATCCAAGGTCCCGATCTGCAGCATATGCCCAATAAAATCCCTATGTCCGCGCAACGGGGTATCTAAGAGCAAGTGACTAAATGAATGTAACTTTAGACTTGCACACCCATTCAAAATATGCAGGTGCTTGCAGCGACAAACTGACTTTAGAGAACATGGAAGCTTCAGCTTTGGAAAAAGGCATAAACATCCTAAGCACCGGCGACTTTACCCATCCTATGTGGAAAAAGGAGATGGAAAGCAAATTAGAAGGGGAGAATGGCATCTACCACATCAAAGGCTCCGACACCGGGGTAAAATTTATAGTTGGCGCAGAGGTCTGCACTATATTTGGCGATAAAGATGCAGGGAGGGGAATATTCGACACCACTGGAAAGGTAAAAAAGATACATCATCTCATACTCTCTCCAAGCATAGCAGCAGCAGAGGCTATAAACTCTGCGTTATCTTCATTCGGCAATCTATCTCTTGATGGCAGGCCAATGCTTAACATGCGTGCAAGTGAGCTAGTCGAAGAGGTGCTTGCTGCATCCAGAGATGCTCTCATATTTCCTGCCCACGCATGGACTCCGTGGTACGGGGTATTCGGCTCGTTTTCTGGTTTTGATTCCATAGAAGATGCCTATGAAGACCAGGCTAAAAATATCTTTGCTATAGAGAGCGGACTAAGCAGCGACCCTGCAATGAACTGGCGTATATCCAAACTTGACAAATATGCGATAATCTCTGGGAGCGATGCGCATTCGCTTCCAAAGCTCGGCCGTGAGGTCACAATGCTGGAGATGAGAGAAATGACCTTCAGT
>JAJYXO010000020.1 GCA_021801765.1 Microcaldota archaeon
CAGGCCACAATGAGATAACGGTTCTTTTATCTAACGGCGCATACGTGTACATAAATTACGCAACAAACGGATCATCATACAGCGCATCCGCAGACAAAGGAACAGCCTCCTACGGATACGTATACCTCAACAAGAAAGTACCGTACTACAACAGCGTAGCAGCGCAGACGCTCGCCAGCATGGCAAATGCAACCCTCCAGTACGCAGCCGGAGAAACCCCTTCAGTCCCCGGCTACTCGACCTCAGTCTATCTCGACAATTCCTCATACGGCTCAACCCTTGCGATGTTCTTCAAACAGGCAGAGGCAGTAATGCAGGGAAACACCACAATAGGAGGCGCAACCAACTACTCGTACTCAGGCCACAATGAGATAACGGTTCTTTTATCTAACGGCGCATACGTGTACATAAATTACGCAACAAACGGATCATCATACAGCGCATCCGCAGACAAAGGAACAGCCTCCTACGGATACGTATACCTAACAGCAATGACCCAGTCAACTACGACAACGGCAGTATCTACTACAACTGCATACTCCACAACAACCGTACCACCTCCTGTCAATGCTTGCGGTAAAGTAGAGAAGATAAGTGTTGGCCAAAGCATCGAGTGTGATGGAGTGGCTGCTACGCTGTCATATATTTCAGAACAATACCAACTTCCCGCTGCAGATATATCTATATACTATAATGGAACTCTAAGAAACATCACAACTATTTCCGTAGGTCATTCAGGTACCTTTAACTTCTCCGGGCTAAGTGCAACAGTGTATATTGACAATGTGTTTGCAGGTCTATATGCATATGATAGATATGACAACATGTCCCTTAATGTTACGAGTCTCCCAACTACATAAAAGACCTATGATCCGTATGCCATAGGTCAGCGGCCAAATTCGCTTCTGCAATATTATAGGGTCATACCCTACTTTTACCGTAATCTTTCAGAAAATCGTAGAAAACGAACTTCTATGTTGCCTCTGCACATAGTGAGACCTCCATCTTACCAACAGACTATCTCCAAATGTCTTTTGCCTTGAATCTTGCAAGCAGAAGGGAGTTAGAGACAACAGTAACTGAGCTGAAGGCCATTGCCACAGCTGCAAACATCGGAAGCACGTTGTAGATGCTCACAGTAAATACAGGTATCAAAGCCCCTGCAGCCACCGGTATCAACACTGCATTGTAGGCAAATGCCCAGAAAAGGTTCTGCCTTATCTTACCCATGGTCCTCTTCCCCAGCTCCAGCGCAGCTAATGCATCGTAGAGGTTATTCCTCATGAGCACTATGCCTCCTGCTTGTATGGCAACCTCTGTGCCTGCGCCTATTGCAATGCCTACGTCAGCTTTCGTGAGCGCCGGGGCATCATTAACCCCGTCTCCTATCATTGCGACAACCTTTCCATCTCCCTGCATCTTGGATATTATCTCCATCTTCTCTTCAGGTTTCGCTTCAGACACCACATGCTCTATTCCAAGCTCTGCTGCAACTGCAGAAGCAGCTCTGTTATTGTCTCCAGTTACAAGCCAGATCTCATACCCTGCTTTCTTCATAGCCGCTATCGCTTTTGCGCTCCCCTCCTTTAGCGTATCTGATACGGCTATGAGGCCTGCAGCCTTGCCATTCACACCTATTGCAACTGCTGTCTTTCCTTCATTTTCAAGCATTTCGGCCCTATCAACCATGCTCCTGCTGCCTTCTCCCAGCATCTCTACCCTGCCTGCTATTATGCTTCGGCCGTTTTTATCTATGCAGCTTATCCCGACGCCCTGCCTGTATGAGAACTTCTGCGGTAAATCCATATCTATCCCCATATTTTTTGCCTTCTCTACAATGGCCTTGCCTATCGGGTGCTCGGAACTTATCTCCGCAGTTGCAGCTAAAGCAAGCAAGTCCTTCTCGGTGTACCCTTCTAATGGAACTATGTCTGTTACCTCGGGCCTTCCATTTGTAAGCGTGCCTGTCTTATCAATTACCAAAGTGTCAACAGCGCTTGCCTTCTCAATGCTCTCCCCGCTCTTGATAAGTATGCCCTGCTCCGCAGCCCTTCCTGAAGAAACAAGCAGTGCTGCAGGGGTTGCTATTCCTAGCGCACAGGGGCAGGCTATGATAAGGACGCTCACAAACACCAGTATTGAGGTATTGATGCCTACATTCCCTACAAAATACCAGGCGGCAGCAGAGAATATGCCTATAATAACCACTGCTGGTACGAAGTAGGAAGCAACTTTATCTGCCAGCCTCTGTATCGGGACCTTGCTTGATGCCGCATCCCTTACTATCCTTGTTATCTGCGAGAGTATTGTGTCTTCCCCGACTCTCTCTACGTTTATCCTTAATGGGCCTGTCAGGTTTACTGTGCCTCCGATTACCTTCTCTCCCCTCCCCTTTGCTATTGGCATGCTTTCTCCAGTCACCATAGATTCGTCAACAGAGCTCTCTCCATCTGCAACTACCGAATCTGTAGGTATCCTCTCTCCGGGTTTGACCAGGAGAAGATCTCCTATTTCTATCTTCTCCAAAGGAATGTCTGCTATATTGCCATTCTCCACCGCATGCGCTATTTTCGGTTGCATGGAAACCAGCGCAGAGATCGCGCCTGCAGCCTTCGATTCAGTTATCCTCTGCATGTATGTGCCTGTGAGTATCAGCGATACTATTATTGCTGATGTGTCAAAGTAGATGCCCCCTGCGGGAAAAATTCCAGGTGCAAGCGTAACAGCTGCACTATAGGCCCACGCTGCGCTTGTCCCTATGGCTATCAGCATGTCCATGTTCGCAGACCTGTTTTTTATGGCATCTGAGACGCCTGCATAGAACCTCCGGCCTGCATAGAACTGCACAATGCCTGCAAGAACAAGCATAATATAATCTGCATAAGCGAAATGCAGTATATATGTGAGCAGGACCACGATTATGGTTATAGGCCACGCTACCGCAATTGAGGCCTTTAGGTTTTTGATCTCCATCTCGGGCTTCTCGAACTGCAACTTGCAGCTTGCGCTGCAGAAATAATACTTCCTTCCTTCGCGCTCTCTTACAAGCGAAGAAGTGCTCTCATCCACATACATGCCGCATATCGGATCAGTGGCCATTCATACGCCTAAGTAAAAAATTCAAATTCAATTGCTCAGGCCTTTGCATATTTACCTGGGTCCCTCTCGAAGCTCTGCTTGCATGCTGCAGAGCAGAAGTAATACATCATGCCTTTGTAACTGCTCTTGAACTTTGAACCCTCTTTTACTTCCATCTTGCATACCTGGTCTTTCATGAAATCACGCTATCGTATTCTGGCAACTTTTCCCTCTAGGCGCACCTTATCATAAATCGATGATACATACTAAAACACTGCACCACAGCTTAGTATAGCAAATGACAAGATGGCCTAAAATCCGAAAGGTTTATATGGCTGCATATCAATATAATTAAAAAACAACCGATGAGATGAGGTAATAGAATGGCAAAATCCTACGTTAAGTTCGAAGTTACAAAAGAAGTAGCCGGAAAGACTATAGACGCACTAAGGCTTGCAAAGCAGACAGGCAGCGTCAGGAAGGGCATTAACGAAGTGACAAAGAGCGTTGAGCGCGGGCTGGCTCTTCTGGTTGTAATGGCTGAGGATATAGACCCAGAAGAGGTCGCAATGCACATACCTTCTCTCTGCGATCAGAAGAAGATACCTTATGCATATGTCCCTACAAAAATTGAGCTTGGGAATTCAATAGGACTGAATGTTCCTTGCTCATCTGTTGCTATAGAGAAAGCAGGCGAAGGGGAGCATGCCATGAAGGAAGTTATTTCAAAGGTAACTGGAAAATCCCAGGGGCAGGAAAAGCCTCAGAAGGAATCCGCACCAAAACCTCAGAAAGAGAAAGCGGAGAAGCATGAAAAGACAGAGAAACAAGCCGAGAAGCCTGCTGAGAAGGAAGTAAAATAGACGGTGTGTATAATTGGCCGAGCAGAATGAAGAACATGCGTTTGAGGGCTACCTTGCAGAGGTAGTAGACATAGTACCCGGCAGAACCGGAATATACGGCGAGATAAAACAGGTAATGTGCAAAGTCCTCGAAGGGAAAGACTCCGGCAGGGTAATAAGAAGGAACATGCTCGGCGCAGTAGAGAAAGGAGACATAATAAGGCTTCCTGACACCAGCAGGGAAGACAGGAAGATAATGGCAAGATGACATGGTAAAATGCGCTTACTGCTCAGAGGAGATAGAGAAGGGCACTGGCTTCGCATATGTTAAGAAGACCGGAGTGACCCGCTATTACTGCTCTAACCGATGCTACAAACTTTCATCTTCAGGCAGGAAGAGATAAACCCAAGCGCCAATAAAGCTCAAGGATAAGATAAATGCTTAGATTATTTTTCGGCAGGAACTCTAAGTTGCATTAGTTGCATTCGCAACAGCATTGGCTTGTAATGCCTGGTTAAGTGCATTTACCTTATACATTGCCATGCCAGTCAACGAAAAGAATATCAGCAGGGCCAGAATAGTTACTATTATTATTGCTACTATCATGGATGCAAGCCTAATGCCTGAGTTTCCCATTTTTGCATTCCGAACCTTCTTAGCTGCCATAATCTATTCTCTCTGTATACCTTTAATAATTCTAAATGCAATGTTATTTACATAAATACATGTAAGGTCAAAGCTGATGATTGGTAAGATGGAGCTATACGGCAGGGATGTATTCATAGTCCATTTCGGTGAGCTTTGGCTGCGCGGCAGGAACAGGGGAGAATACATATCCGCACTGAACAGAAATCTCCGAGAGGCCACGGGGGACAAATGCCTGATTATCAACCTCCGCGACAGGCTGGCAGTGGTTACTGATGACAAAGATAAAACCAGGGAGTCCCTCGGGCATTTATTTGGCATAAGCAAGTTCGAATTAGCGCGCGTATCAAAGCCTTCTTTGCAAGCTATCAGAAAGACTGCGGAAGAGATGCTGCTTGGCAAGACAGGCAGATTGCGCATAGATGCACATAGATCATACAAAGAGCTGCCTTTCGATTCAATGGATGTCGTGCGCTGCATAGCAGAATCAATAGAAGGCACAGGAGTAACGCCTTCTCCGAGGGATCATTCCATGGAGCTCTCAGTAAGCATAACCAAGGACCATGCATTCCTCTCCCTTGAGAGGTTCAAAGGCTTGGGCGGCCTGCCTGTGGGCACAAGCGGCAAATCCGTTATTCTGCTCTCAGGCGGAATAGACTCTCCTGTAGCAGCGTGGTATGCAATGAAGCGCGGCGCAGAGCCTATATACATCCATCTCCACGCCTATTCTGACAACGATGAGGCAATTGCATCAAAAATATCTGATATAACCGATATACTCTCCTCTTACTATCCTCACTTCAAAGCATACTATCTTCCATCCCATTTCTTCCAGCTAGCTGCCTTAAAGGCTGGCAGACACGAGCTTGTGATGCTGAAGCGATTCATGATAATGCTGGCTGAAAAGATAGCCAATGCTGAATCTGCCCCTCTGATCTTCACCGGAGAAAGCATCGGGCAGGTAGCATCACAGACCCCATCCAACCTGCTCGCAGAGGGATACGGTGTGAAGTTGCCTATAATAAGACCGTTATCAGGCATGGATAAAGAGGAGATAATAAGCGTTGCAAAGAGGATAGGAACATACGAGCATTCCATAATTCCATATAAAGACGTTTGTTCAATAAACTCTAAAAATCCCCATACTCGCACCAGCGTAGATACGATAAAGAAGCTCTCTGCGGAAATGGGCCTCTCGCGCATTGCAAGCCGCACGCTGAAGGCAGCTAAGGTAGTAGAGCGCTAGCTATCCTTCGCTCATTGGCGGGAGCGTCCCTCCAACCTCATAAAATTTTTTCAGCTCCTCATCTTCGCTTCTTATCCTTATACCTGCAGAGATCTTCTGATACTGCCATTGCGGCTCGAAGATCTTTTCCAGCATCCCCATCTCTAACCCTGCTCTCCTTCCATTACACATATCAAGCATGTCGTTGACAAGGAGCTCTGATGTGTCTGGGCCCATCGGGGCTCCTGATTCAACTACCTTGCCTCCATCATACAATGCCCATGTTCCCCTCTCTGAAGATGAGAACTCTGACTCAGAATCAGCATAATTCAGATTCAGCGTTGCGCCTGACTCAAAGAGGAGCCTTACTGTTTTTCTGGAATAACCAACCCCTTTTGCAACTTTCATCTCTGCAGTTGCATCTCCAGAAAAGAATCTACCTTCAAGAGAAATCTCCGCGCGTATACCTGTGGGGTTCACGCTGTCATATTCCTTATTGATAGCATAAAGCTCGACTCCGTTTAGGTCAACCCGATCCGCAGCACATCCCAAGTAAAGTATCTCGAATGGATGTATCCAATCCATAAAGAGCCCTCCGCTTTCTTTCGAAAAAAGCCATGATTTCCTTCGTGAATCTTCATCTCCAGCCTTTTCAAAGAATACGGTGCTCACAGACCTGACCTTTCCATGCTCCTTAGCATACTTCATTAACTGGCCCGGCAATTCCATAGTGAGAAGCTTATGCATATAATGGAGATGGAGATACGCTTTCTTCTCATATCCATTCTCTCTTATATAATCCATAACCTTTACGAACTCCTGCTTATTTACCCCTAAAGTCTTCTCAGTTATCGTTATCTTTCCTTTGGAAAGCGACTCGATAGTCTGCTCTGCGTGAAACTGGTTTGGGTCAGAGATATGGACTATATCCAGCCCTTCAAAGAATTCTTCAGGTATCCCTTCTTCAGGCACCATGCGATAGTAGTGCCTTCTATCAAGACCCATAGTCCTAAGCCTATCTGCCTTCCCCTCAAAGCTGCTCACTCCTGCTACTTTGCTAAGCTTTATCTCATTGCTCTTGCTTATGCCCCTGTAGAGCCTGGAGAACCAATGGCCGAAGCCCACTGCCCCTAGCGAATATTCTATCATACTGGCCCCGGGGGATTCTTGCGTTGCGGTTTGCTCTCATCATGCATATTTGGAGAGCTGTATCTCTCACTTACTCTGGTGACTTCATGTCCGCCGAACTCATGTCTCAGTGCGGAGAGCATCCTCCTCCCGAAGCCGTACTCGTCCCTAGAAGAGAATCTCTCGTAAAGGGCGTGTGTGAGCGATGTCAGCGGCACCCCCAGTTTTATTGCAGCCTCAGCAGCCCACCTGCCTTCTCCTGTGT
>JAJYXO010000030.1 GCA_021801765.1 Microcaldota archaeon
TTATAAGAATTGCCCAACCGTACGTGGTAAGGAACTCAATTGCAGATTGGGTGCGTTTCCTTGCCCTAATATTGTGCAGCATATACGATTATGTGTAAGATGCAAGAGTTTATAATTATTGCATATGTGTTTGGTGCTGCATGCCATTGTTTCGCGGAGGACTGCGGGTTTCAAATGCACATTGTTAAGCATATTAGAGAAGCAGCAGCGAAGGGAATATTCCGAGTAATATTGTAGAGACCATAAGGAAGGCGCTGCAGTATGTAACGCTCCTGCCAAGCTGGCGATATGGGACTGTTTCATCGCTGGACATGAAGACGCGCTCAACTAACCAGAAGAACATAACCCCTATGACAAGTATGCCTATTATCGCAGTTAAGCTCGCTATGCCTATAGACTTTACAGCCCCTATGAAGATTAAGATATCTCCTATGAACCCTGAGGTCAGAGGTATGCCTACAGCTGCAACAACGCCGAAGATGAAGAGGTATGCGATATGGGGAAATCTCCTTACAACGCCTTTTATCTTGCTTATTTCTAAGGTTCCGTAAAGCTCATCAAGAGTGCCGGCTATCAGAAATAGCAGGGAGATGGCTATTCCGTGGCTGAGCATGCCGTAGAGCGCTCCGTTTATGCCGAAGGCATTGAAGGCGCTTATGCCTATTGCTACTATGCCCATATCTGTTATGCTCGTATATGCTATCGCGCGCTTTAGGTTAGTCTGGCGCATTGAGACGAATGCAGAGTAGATTGTCGAGACTATGAAGATTGTTGCAATGTATACGCTGTAGTGAGATGCAAGTGGTATCATAAGAAAGAGCAGGAGAAGCCCGTAGCCGCCGAACTTCAGCAATACTCCTGCAAGTATCATGCTGCCTGTTGTAGGTGCCTCGGTATGGGCATCTGGGAGCCAGCTGTGCAGCGGGAAGATAGGCATTTTTACCATGAAAGCTGCAAGCAGTAGTATCAGCACTGCAACCTGCGTTCCGGCAGATATGGAGCTTGAATTTAGGATTATGGAGCTTATGCTGAATGTATGAAGGCTTGAGTATAGGAACATTATGCCTACAAGCAGGAGAAGACTGGAGACCAGGGAATAAATGATGAACTTGAAGGATGCGTACCTCCTTTCATATCCGCCGTAGATAAAGATTATAAAGAAAACCATTATCTCAGTTATCTCCCAGAAGACATAGAGAAAGAAGAGATTTGCAGAGAGGAAGACGGCGAATGCAGAGCCCTCTGCTATTGCGAAGATTGTGCCATACATTCGCTGCTTCTCTCGTATAAAATATCCAGAGACTATAGCTGCTGCCAAGAATACTATGGCGTTCATTACCATCAATATGAGCGTGAATGGAGTAAGCTGGAGGCTGAAGCCAAGGTTTAGCGAGGCTATATATGCAGCATTGAAAGAGAGGTTTATACCTGCTCTGAAGAGATACACTGCGAAAAGTGAGAAGGCAAATGTTATGAATGCCGTCGCAATGCCAGCATTGTGCGCATGCTTTTCACCAAGCGCAAGTATGGGGATTATAGAGATAAACGGGATCAGGACTATTAGCGGCAATATAGGGATCAAACATCCACCATTTCTTATTTAGGCTTTTCCAACTAAGCTATTAAATACGTGTCGGAGATGGATGGTGAGGCTAGGAAAAGCGCAGAGAAGGTAGCCGAAGAGTACGGTGGCATGATAAGCATGAAGAGTGCGGAAGGCATAGCTGAAGGCAGGATTCCGCGCAGGAAGACTGGAGTCGGAGAGATTGCAGCAGGCAAGGTCTCTGATGGGGAGATAGTTGACGTTGAAGGAGAGGTTTACAGGGTATTCAACAAAATAAAATTCGAAAAAGACGGGAAGGCGCAGTACAGAAGAACCATAGTTATAGGAGACCGCTCTGCTAACATCAGGGCTATACTCTGGGGCGCAAAAGCGGAATTGCCAGACTATCTGCCTGTGGAGAGGGGAGATAGGATAGGAATGGACAGGATGCGGGTTAGGAGATTTGAGGATTCGTACGAGCTCTCGGGCATAGGGGAGAGCATGATAAGAAGGATAGAGCCATGCAAACAGTGCATAACGGACTTTTCATACATAAGCGAAGATGCTAGGGAGATAGATGTTGCAGGGAGGTTGGTCTCAGTTGGGCAGCCAAAGTACTTCAATGGCTTGGGAGGGAAGAAAGGCAGCGTTGCAGACTGCAGCATTACTGATGGAAAGACTATACTCAGGTTAGTGCTATGGGATTCCTCAAGCGAGATTGCATCTGAGATGCATCCTGGAGGATACGTGAAGGCAGAGTATGCCTCTGCTAAGAAGACCGATGCCGGGATTGAGCTGAGCGCCTCGGATCTCTCAAGGATACTCATTAAGAGAAGATAGCAGTATTTTTCAGAATTCAGAGAACTGAATATCGCTTCCCCCGAAAAACTTCTTTATCCTGCTTATCTCCTTCTCGCTAAGTCCGCCCTTCCCTTTTGCCATCCTGACATCAGATATATGCAATCCCTTGACAGCAACCTCTATGTGCGGAAGCATCGAAGAGGCAGAGAATCCGCGCACGATATACGTGCCGCCCATCTCCGCCCCTGCCTTGCGTATTAGCTCTGCATTACTCTCCGTTGAAACCTTTGCAACTATCAGATAATGCCTGCCTTGGTAATCCTGCAGGCCGAGTTTGGAAAGGTCAATAGATTCCGCGGTGACCTTCAGCCCGGAATTGATTCCAGATGCAACCTCCCTTGCATTCCGTAGCTGCATCTCGTTATTTATGCGCTCCAGCTCCTGCGAATCTGAGAATCTCTCTTTGCGGAATGGAGCGACTAAAACAGCATTAACCTTACTGCTGAATCCATGTGCAGCATATTCCTCAGGCTTTTTTATTGCAGCGAAGATGACACCCATCGCGCCACAGCCTTTTCCAGGTTCGCCGGTATGCGTCACTATATGAAGCTCTTTGAGGCTCGGATATCTTCTGAGCAATCTCCCTATTTCTTGCCTGTCTATTATCGCACCGGCATTCTGCATCCTTGCGGCTTCCCTTCCCCCTATCCTTATGTCCTCTTCTCTGGCGCCTCTTCTATCCATGCACCATATCTCTGCTCTCTCAACGTCTTTTATTCTAGCCATAGAAAAACCTATTTGATTGGAATGCGGCCTTGAAGCCGGATTGCATAAGTAGCAATATTTTGTCTTTACAAAACCTTAATAAATTAAGTGAGGGAGAGTATATCCAGAAGGTAACCATGCACAGGTATGAGCTTGCAGTGCTTAAGGCAGTTGAAAGCAGGAGTGCGACAATTGAAGAGATAGCAGAGAAAGCAGGTATAAGCATGGATGCAGTGCTCTGGGCAGTGGAAGGGCTTAAGAAAGAGGGGCTTGTAGAGGTAACCAAGGTCGAGAGCGAGAAAGCGGAGATAAGCAGCGAAGGTGCAAGGTATACATCAGAAGGACTGCCTGAGGAGAGGCTGCTCGGAAGAATAGTTTCATCTAAGGTTAAAGTAGGCTCGCTTAATGATGAAGAGAGGATAGGACTGCAGTGGGCTAAGAAGAAGGGCTACCTCACCATTGAGTCTGGAGTGCTAAAGATAACTGCAAAGGGAAAAGATGCTGGCAAAATGAAAGATCCTGATAGAGAGGCGCTTGAGAGCTTGAAGGAGAATGGAGGCGAGATTGCTGAGCTTGGAAAGGGCAGCGAGCAGCAGATATCGAACCTCAAGGCAAGGAAATTGATATCTGTAAAGAAAAAGGAGATAGTTGCAGAAGTGAGCATTACAGGAAAGGGCCTCAAGAAGCTTAAAGAGACTGGAGAGGATGAAAGCATAAGGTCGCTTGATAAGGGGATGATAACAAAGGGAACATGGAAGGGCAGGAAATTCAGCGAGTACGATGTTGAGGTGGATGTGGATAGAGAAGAGGTTGCTGTGAGGCATCCGCTAAGGAATCTGATGAATGAAATAAGAGCAGCGTATCTCGGGCTTGGATTCAGCGAAGTTTCAGGGCCAATAATAGAGCCTGCGTTTAGAGTTTTCGATGCGCTCTTCATGCCGCAGGACCATCCGGCTAGGGACGTGCAGGATACCTTCTACCTTAAGCACCCGAGCTCAATCCCTATAGCAGATAAAGAATACATGGAGAGAGTGAAGAAGGAGCATACAAGCGCGTGGAAGCAGGAATGGAGCGAGGCTGAAGCTGAAAGGGCAGTATTGCGTACGCATGCCACAAGCGTATCAGGCAGGTATGTTAACGAAGTTGCCAAGGGGCTGAAAAATGGAAAGGATTACCAATTCCCGTTGAAGCTCTTCTCGATAGGCAGGGTTTTCAGAAACGAGAACATAGATTACAAGCATCTAACTGACTACTACAATATAGATGGCATAATAATAGGCAAAAGATTGATGCTCTCGCACCTTTTTTCCACAATGATAGACTTTTTTGGCGCGATGGGAATAGAGGTAAAATTCAAACCTGCATACTTCCCTTTTGTAGAGCCCGGTGTAGAGATGTACGGATATTCCGAAGTAGCAAATGAGTGGATAGAGATTGGAGGATCAGGGATACTCAGGAGCCAGGTAACAGGCATTGACAGAAAGAGCGTGAACGTACTTGCGTGGGGCATAGGGATGGAGCGCATACTGCTTATGAAGAAGGGCAATATAGAGAGCATAACAGAACTTTATGGGAACAGCATAGGATGGCTGAGGAAGGCGAGGTTATAGTATGCCAAAGATAACGCTTGACAAAAAGTATCTGATGGGCTTGGTAGGCAAGGTTAGTGAGAAGAAGCTGACTGAGCAGCTAAACAAGCTTGGAATGGAAGTAGAAGAGCTTGGAACTGAGTCTATCATGCTGGAGGTCAGCGCGAACAGGCCGGATCTGCTTGGCGCGGTAGGAGTTGCAAGGGCAGTTAAGAATTATATGCATAGGTCTGAGAGGTTCAGATACGATAAAGAGATGGAAGAGTCAGGCACCTCTGTTAGCGTCGGCAGGAAGGTGGGTAAGGTATACCCTTTTATCTCTGCCATAATTGCTAGGGGCGACAGCATAGGAAATGATGCGCTAAAAGACATTATAGATTTTACAGAGAAGCTAACCGCAACTTACGGCAGGGAGAGAAGAAGGCTGGCGATAGGACTGCATGATCTAAAAGCAGTAAAACTTCCGCTATACTATGATGCATACAAAGATTCTGAATTCGTGCCGCTTAATGAAAAGAAGGACATGAAGTACAGCGAGATATTGGAGAAGCTGGATATAGGGATTGCTTATTCAAGTATAATAGAAAATGGGAGAAATGGGTACCCTGCGCTAAGGGATTCAGAAGGCACCATGGCGCTTATACCTGTAATAAATTCGGAGAGGACAAAGGTGAGCCCCGAAACCTCTGAGATTTTCGTAGACATGACAGGCACATCCAAATATCTCGTGGAGAAGGCAGCTGACCTTATTGCGGCGATGTTCATGGATCTCGAATGGAAGGTGGAGAAGGTAGGCATCGTATACGGAGAAAGAATAGAGACTTTCCCAAAAATGGAGAAAAAGGAACTCTACATACCGCTTCTGGATATTGAAGAAGAACTAGGGGTAAAATTAGGCTTCAACAATGCGCTCTCCCTCGCGAACAAGATGGGCTATGATGCAGCGTACATAGAGGGAAAGGTAAGGTTCATCGTGCCGCAGTACAGGTTGGACATTATAGACTGGCAGGACGTGATGGAAGACATGGCAATAGCATATGGCTATGATTACATAGCGCCGCTGGTTGTACCTGCGGTTGGAATGGGAAAGATAGAGGAGCGATCGGTGAGATTTGAGAAGCTTTCAGGCATAATGGTAGGAATGGGATTCAGCGAATCAATGAATTCCTATCTCACAAATGAAAGCTACAACTTTGATAATATGCTAGTGAAGAAGCGCACTGACTACGTGAAACTAAAAGATCCAAAGGCATCTTCGCTGACTATGATGAGAACATGGCTGCTGCCTTCTCTGCTCAGATGCATTGGGCTCTCAGTACATGAAAAGATGCCGCAGAGGCTCTTTGAGTTGGATATGGCCTTCCGCGTAGAATCTGAAAAGCCTGTTGAAGAATATCACATTGCAGCAGTTGAGACAGATTCCAAGGCAAACTTCAACAAGATCAAAGCTGTTGTAGAATCAATAGCCTATATGCTTGGATTGAAATTCGAGATTAAAAAGCTGGAGCATGAATCTTTTATCCCTGGGAGGTGCGCAGGCATTTACATGAATGGCGCTAATATAGGATTCTTCGGGGAGCTGCATCCGCAGGTAATGAGCAACTTTGGAGTTGAAGAGCCTTCTGTTGCAGCGGAGATTGTTTTAGGATCTTAACGTCGCAGCTTTGACCGGTGAAGTTTCTGGCTGTTTGGCCTGATTCGATTATCCAAATAGATTTTTACCAGTGCAGTTTGAGGTTTTTATCTAGGGGTACTTGCTTCTAAGAAATGCGAAAATGTTGGCGCTTTCGGATATTACGCCCTCTTCGTCGTATGGGCTTGTTATCCTCCATATGTCAACGCGCATCAGGACATTCTTATAAGGTATATTAGCTATGTACAAGCTGAGTGAGCTATTGCCTCTTTGATAATAAGTGCCGTTCACAAGCAGCTCGCTTATCTGCATGCCTTTCAGCTCTGTAAGTATCGGTATATAGACTGTGTTATTCCAATATACGGAAGTTGATGCGTGTGAAGAGCTTTCGTTGACCAGATGCTCTGTGTCAGCTGCGCATGGGCCAAGCGAAGGTTCAGACCACCATGTATCATTGTTTCCAACGTATATTGTGATATTGATAATTATCGGAAGTGTGGAATTGAAAGTGCGCAAAATTGCCGAGTTGTTTTGACTCGGCGTCTGGAAATATGACCTCGAATATTCAAGCATGTTGCATGTTGATATGTTATGCGACAGGCCTGAAGGCACTTCATTGAAG
>JAJYXO010000027.1 GCA_021801765.1 Microcaldota archaeon
AGATTTTCGAGATGACAGGGGCTATCTTCTTGAGCGTATAGAAGATGTCCAGTATCTCCTCTTTGGTTAGAGCGGTGGCATCTGCTACATGCCTCCTTGGTATTATGAGCGAGTGGCCAGGAAGCACAGGCGCAATGTCATATACTGCCATTGTAAGCTGTGTGGTATAGAAAGCATTTTCCATTATCTCCTTTCTGCAGAAAGGATCGGCAGAATCATCCATTGCGCCTACCTTTCTTAGGAACCACCTGCAAGGCTTTTCCTACCTTGAGGTAAATTGCTATGATAAATACAAGAATTGCTATCATAACAATCAGAATCACGAATATGGTGCCGTATATTATGGAAATGCCGTTGGAGATGGATTCCAGCTCCTGTGTCTGGTTGGAAAGCAAAGAGGAGATACTCGATGCCTGTATTGCTGAAGGTGCTGCATTGGTTACATTAATCTCAGTGCTGGCTATCAGCTTATTCGCATTGCTTAGATTCCTGGCGAGAAGCGAGAGTGAATAGGCAGAAGTAAGGTTTCCTGTGTCGTTAACTCTGGAATTAGCCTGGTACATGTAGAAGAGCGCAGAGTTGGCAAACTGGGAAGGCCATACTCCAAAAGTAGAGTTGGCTGCATTTGCCTTTATCATTGAAACAAGCTCAGATGGAGTATAGTTGCCTGCTACATCAGGATTGCCCAGTATATTTGCATATGCTGCAGCATAAAGCGCGGCGCCATATTCACTGGAGTTGTATGCCTGCATTGCAGATTGCTCATAGATATTGAATCCATAGGCTTTTGCAGAGTTTATCTCCTCTATCGCCTTCTGTTTCACAGCAGGTGAGAGAGCTATATTCTGCCCTCCGATTGACGATGCTATAGAGTACATCTCCCCTGCCGCATTGCACCACGCTTCTGAAGTTGCTGCAGAGTCCAAGCCCTCTATTACCTGATCCGAAGTTTGGGAAGTGTTAACCAGTTGGATGGAGGCATTTGCCTGTTGTTCGCCCCATATTTGCCTAAGCTCCCCGCCTATTACATATTCGTAATTCGCAGATGTGAGTTGCGGAGGAGTGAGAGATCTGCAGTAGCCAGATATGTTTTCTATTAGGCTGCTTGCTGCCTTAGGAGTATAACTATCTGAGTTGGCAAGCAGATATGCGTCAGGATAGATAGTGAACGCAAGGTCAGCAGCAGTATACAGGTATCCCTTCTTTTCGATTGCACTGTAGTTTTCTATCTGCCCTAAGAATGAGCTGCCAACTCCTGGGAAAGTTGCACCTATTGCGTTGCTTTCACCTGCAGTATACCCGAGGGTATAATTTACCAGCATATAAAAATAACTGAGGTTGCATTCGGAGCAGGTCACATTTGCCTGCGGCAGGTTATTCATGTGGTAATCTACTGCGGGAAGATAATATTTTACTCCGGAAATATTTTCAGGAGCGTACGCGAATCTTAAGGCTTCGGAAACATTGCTTACTTCCATCATAGGTATTCCGAATTTCTGCTGGGTTATGTAATAGAGGAAATTCTCGAATTGATCTGCGCCTGCATAAGGCACAAGAGCATATTGCATACCGTGCTCCTTTGCAGCTTGCATCTTATCGTATACTCCGCCTATCTCACCTACATTCCCATTGCTTTCTATAGTGCCAGTCACAGTGAAGTTAGGATAAAGTTGCCTGTGCTCCAGATTCGATATTGCAAGAAGCGTGAATGCCAAGCCTGCGCTTGGGCCAGATACATTAGATGACGGATCCGCTATGTTGTAATTAAAATTATAATCGTGCTCGCTTACACCTGCATAGCGTGCAGCATATGCAGCCGCAGTTTCAGCAGATTGGATCGTGCTATTGCCAACTTCTGCAGGTCCAGATATTGTAACCGTACCATTTCCAGAAGTAACGTTGAGCGTTACAAGGGCTATGGTGCCTTGATCCTGGTTCAGGAGCACAGCAGGTGCATGTATGCTGGTTGTGAACCCGTGAAGCTGAAAGATCAGAAGTGATACCGCCGCGATCCAAAAGACTGCGCTGTTTTTAATCTCCATACTCCTTACCTTGTAGCCAAAATTTAAATTCATTTCTGAATTTTGCGGTACTAGCTCCGTTTGGGAACTCGAATGATAACCGGTTGTAAATTAAAGGAGAATTTTGGAAATAATTGCCTGCATGTCTGAGCTAGAAGTTCAAAAAGCCATAATTCCAATCTAGAAAAACTCAGATTGTTATACCGAATTTGACACGCAGTATTATTCCGAGAAGTATTGTAGCAAATGCTGCCCCGAGAGATATTGCAAGGGTTTCGAGCGTCCTTTCCCTTACGCTTGTATCGCTGATTATTGCTATAACAGACGATGCGATGGATAGCGTAAGGCTTACTAGCACTATTGAAGTTACTATGCCCTCGAATCCTTCTAATCCAAATATAAATGGCACAATAGGTATCAGCGCGCCTAGGAAGTAGTATGCACCAGTATATAAAGCGGATCTTGACGGCTTCTCTTGGTTGTCCATTCCTGATGCCTCTGCAACAAGGCCGTGGGATTTTGAAGAAAGATATGCGCCTCCAGCCATTGAAAGCGTTCCGGACAACCCTATTATTATGCCCCCTATTACAACTGTAAATCCAGATGTTGCAAGCACTGCAAGGCCTACGACAGCTGCAAGCACCTCCACAAGGCCGTCATTAAGGCCTAAGACTATTGACCCTGTATTTCCCAAGCTGCCTTCATGCTCCCTTATCGCTTCTTCTAGGTGCCTCTCTGCGTATTTCTCATCCCGGATTATTATGCTTAAGCACTCTCTGCTCTTGCGTGGAAGCGCTGCGCCTCCGATGAGCTTCCTGTACTTATCCAAAGCCTCGGCTTCATTTCTGCTTAGAAGCTTTGAAACGAAAGCCACGCCCATTACCTGCCTTATGGCGCCATATAGGATTGCTTTCGGCCCTATGGCCTTCCTTGAAGATACCTTAGAGGCGAGTATTTTCTGCCATAGGTTCATATGCTTAAGCTCCATTGCTGACATATCGCTCAGGAGTTTCCTTAATCTTGGATCTTTCTCCTTCTTTGCAAGCCATGTGTATACCAGGTAATCCTCATTTTCATCCTTGAAGAACTTGAGAGCTATCCTAGTCGCTTCCTCAACCATCTAACCTAACCTTATTATCTTTGCCAATCATTTATAAGATTATGTCGGATGGCGAACCGGCCGTTGGTTATAGTGGCAACGAATCGTACAGGTACGTAGAGAGGGCGATAGATGAGGCAGGAGAGCTCCTCATAGTCTCACCGTACATTGACATGTACTATGCGAAATTCATAGCGCAGAGGTCTAAAGGAAAGAAGATACGCATAATATCTTCTTCAATGGAAAGTGCAGCTAAGATGGAGATTGGAGGCAGCAGGAGGCTTAAAGGCCTTTTTTACTTCATCTTCTTACTGTTTTTTGCAAATCTTGCATCATATCTAATTCACATCAATATGGTGCTTGTAGAAGCAGCATCTGCACTTCTCCTAGCTGTTGCGGTGCCTATAGGCGCGAAGAAGAAAGGTGCAGCCGCAGAGATAAAGCATCCGAAGAAATTTGTGCATGCAAAGATGTATATTTCAGATGCTCTGGCGATAGTTGGATCTGCCAACCTCACATACCGAGGTATGCACAGCAACATTGAGCATCTTGAGATAATAACAGACAGAGAGAAGATAGACGAGCTGCGGAGGATATTCTATAAGATGTGGGATGAGGCGTAGCCGAGCCTCATTCAAAAGTTATCAGCATCGGGCCCGCATAACTGAATCCTGGGCACTTTATAAATAGGCTCACAATGTAACTGTCCTTTCTGTCTATCTTTATGGGAAGCTTTGGAGATGAATCTGCAAGCTCGAATGGGGGCCCTATTATTATTTTCCCTATGCTATCCCCGAAGCTCAACAGCTTATACATCTGTATATCCTTCTTTATTATCTGCCCGCTCCTTACTGTCATACTCTCTGTTGAGTTCTCTAGGTCATACTCCCTTCCATTGGAGAGAAGCTTGACTTTCTCTATGCTCAGTCCAATGTTGTCATTGCTCTTCGTCTCGAATCTGATATTGGCAGGGCCTTCGTAGTTCCCTTCAGGAACCTTCAGTGTGATATTGAAGCTCACGCTTGCGCGGTAATCTACGTCTACAGGAGGCCTTGGGTTTATCTCTGTTACCTCGAATGGCTTCTCTGCGCTTATGCCGCTTATGGTTATAGGAGGGCTCTTCAGATTGTCGGGCAGCAGGCCGCTGCCTATCCTGTTGCTGAAAGGTATTGTTATTTTAGCGATTTTTCCGGATACATGCATGCCTCCAATGCCATGCACATCATTGCCCATCCTTATGTTTATTGATGTTATATTTACCTTTGCCTCCGAAGTGCCTCTCCTGAGCTTAAACCCGAACATATTGAAAACCAATCTGAGAAGGTTTATATTTTATGCTATTTATTACTATTTCCTGCAGCAAGTTTTTGATTATGGTGGTAAAAATGGTAGAAATAGGGGACAATGCGCCGGATTTCAGTTTGGAAGGATCAGATGGCAAGGCGCACACGCTTAGAGAATTTGGAGGAAAGAGGCTGGTGCTTTACTTTTATCCTAAGGACGATACGCCAGGATGCACTACAGAGGCTAAATGCTTCAATGGCAGCATAAACGAGATAAGGAAGCTTGGAGCTGAAGTCGTGGGGATTAGCACAGACAGCATAGAATCACATGGAAAATTCAAATCGAAGTACAACCTTGGCTTCCTGCTCCTCTCAGATACAGGAGGCAAGACAGTGAAGGCTTATGATTCGTACGGAAGCAGAGGCATATTCGGGAATGGCACGCTGAGGAAGACATATATAATAGGCAAGGACGGCAAAATAGAGAAAATCTTCAATAAGGTCAAACCTGACGGCCACGACATGGAAATAATAGCCTTCCTAAAGGAAGCTAAATGAGTGTTCGGATGAAGAAGCACGAGACGCTTGGGGAGAATGTAACCCCAAAAGCATACGAACTGCATATTGAGCCCGATCTTAACACTTTCGAGTACAATGGCAGGGTAAAGATATCTGTCTCTATAAAGGATAGCACAAAGAAGATAACGCTCAATTCCGCAGAGCTTGAGTTGAAGAGCGCTACTGTAGTTGCAGGAGGATATGGGCAGAATGCGAAGATAAAGGCAGATAAGAAAAAGGAGAGGATAACGCTGGAGATCCTGAAGGCGGTTTCCGGAGATGCAGATATAAGGATAGATTTCACTGGGAAGAACAACGACAGGCTATACGGATTTTACAGGAGCAAGTATGTCCAGGACGGCAAGGAGATGTATATACTTACAACGCAGTTTGAAGCCACGAGTGCAAGAAAGGCATTCCCATGCTTTGACGAGCCTTCGCTCAAAGCAAGGTTCAGGCTTGAAATGCTGGTTGACAAAGATCTTTACTGCATATCGAATATGCCGGTTAAAGAAGAAAAGATGGAAGTGGATAGGAAGCTTGTCATCTTCGGAGAGACGCCGGTGATGTCAACTTACCTTCTTTATATGGGAGTAGGGAGATTCGAAAAAGTAGAGGAGAAAGCTGAAGGAGTATCTATACGCATATTCACAGTGCCAGGTAAGTCGAAGTACTCGAAGCTTGCGCTTGGATATGCCAAACGCATGCTAAGGCATTACAACAGGTATTTCGGGATAAAATACCCGCTGCCGAAGATGGACCTTCTAGCCATACCTGATTTTGCAGCTGGCGCTATGGAAAACTGGGGAGCAATAACATTCAGGGAGGCAGAACTCCTCGGAGACGCGAAGACGGCAATAAGAACAAAGCAGAGGATAGCGGAGGTAATAGCCCATGAGATGGCGCATCAGTGGTTCGGCGATCTTGTCACTATGAAATGGTGGAACGATCTCTGGCTAAACGAGAGCTTTGCGACATTCATGAGCTACAAAGCGCTAGATGCGCTATTCCCAGAATGGAAGATGAAAGAGCAGCGCCTTCTGGAAGTAATGGCTCCTGCGCTCTCTGCTGATCAGTTGGAGAATACACACCCTATAAGCGTGGAGATAAACACACCTGCGGAAATAGACCAGGTCTTCGATGAGATAAGCTACGAGAAGGGAGGCGCGGTGCTCAACATGCTTGAGAGCTATGCCGGCAAGGAGGCATTCCGCAATGGGTTGAAGAGCTATCTGAAGAAACATTCATATTCAAATGCGGAGAAAGAGGACCTCTGGTGTGAAATAGACAGCGCAACTGGAGGCAGGAAAAGGGTTGCAGATCTCGCAAGTTGCTGGATAAACAAAAAAGGATATCCTGCAGTAAAAGTTGAGGATTCAAGAGGAACCATGCTGATGCAGAAAAGGTTTATTCTCTCGGGGAAGAAGGAAAGTGGAATTTGGATGATACCGCTGAGCTATGTCTCATCTGCAAACAGGAAGGGATCAGAGCTTCTTATGACAGGCAAAGTGCACAGAATAAGCAGAAAATTTGACTGGATAAAGTTAAACTATGGCCAATCAGTTCCATGCAGGATAATATACAATGAGAGGCTCATAGATGCGCTTGCAGATGAGATAAAGAGCGGGAATATAAGCCCCTCTGATGCATGGGGGGTCGAGAACGATTTATATGCTGTAGCTAGGAGCTCAGAGATAGAGGTAGGTAAGTACCTTGACTTTGTGGATAGATGCTGCTTTGCTGCAAAATATCCTTTGAATGTAAGCGCACTCTCGCATCTTCGCTCCCTCAATGGAATGCTACATATGGCAGCTGCCGGTGAGCTTAAGGAGAGAGTTTTGCATACAACCGTTTCCTACGCAAATGAAATAATAA
>JAJYXO010000052.1 GCA_021801765.1 Microcaldota archaeon
GTACTCTGCGGGCCCTGTTCCTCCTATCACAAACTTCATGTCATCTCTCTTTTTGCAGAGCCTGGCAGCTGCTTTGATCATCACATCCAGCCTCTTCTCCCTGCTTATCCTGCCGAGATAAAGGACCATCTTCTCCCCGCTCCCTATCCCGAGCTCGCCCCTCATCCTTCTGCCTCCGGCAGTTGGCCTGAAGGACTTCATATCCACGCTATTTGGCACTACGGAGATGTTGCGTATGCCCTGCCTTGCGAGTATGCTGTACGTCGATTTTGAAGGCACTGCAACTGCATCGCACTTCCTGTAGAAGAATTTTACATACTTCCATAAGTATTTCGCAGTGAACTTCCTGAGCTGCTCGTTCTTAGGATAGTAATCCTCGATTACGCTCCTGTTGTTGATCAGCGTGTGGAAGGATCCTACTAGCGGATATCCTGACATCTTCGCTATCAGCATGCTTGCAAATCCCATCATGAAAGGCGTGTGCGCATGTACTATGTCTACTTCAAGGTTCCTGAGCTTCACCGCTGAATTGTAAGGGAAGATGGCCATGCTGTACTGCGGATAAGGCTTGAACTCTATCCCGCGGTAGAGGAAGACATTCCTTCCAGGCCTGGCCTTGCTGCCCATGCTTGAGCTTGCGAATATGTATACCTTGTGGCCTCTTTTCTCGAGCTCCTTTCTGAAGTTGATTATCGAGTTTACCACGCCGTCGGTCGCAGGCAGATAGGAATCGGTGTAGAATGCTATACGCAGCTTCATGCATTTGACCTTATGGCCTCCCCTCCGGCAGCGCCTATCCTCTCTGCTGCCTTCTTGGAAAATGCGTCGGCCTTAATCTGCACAGGCTTGAGCAGCTTTCCGCCTCCGAGGACCTTATAGCCTTCAAGGTTCAGAGAAGGCTTCTCTTCCTTTGCAGATGCTACCATCGCAGAGATCCTGTCGAGGTTTATCTCCTTTAGCCTTCTCTTTCTCCATGGCGCGAAGCCTACCTTTCCCAGCCTCTCCTTCTCATATTTGACTATGCGTGTGAATTTGTGCTTCCTCCCTGCCTTTCCAACCCCTCCTCTGTCTCCAGCGCCCCTCCTGTTCTTGATATTCCCTGCACCCCATCTCCTGGCTCCGAGGTACTTTCTGCTCTGCTTCTTTATCCTGATAACCATCAGATCATCCTCTTGATAAGCTCGTTTACCTTCTCTCCCCTATACCCGAGCGCCCCTCCGTTGCTCAGGCTTCTCATTATTCCTTCATATCCCTTCCTTGGAGGATGCATCCTCAGGGGCATCTTAGCTATCTCTGCGAATCTCTTCTTGCCTGCAAGCAGCGCATCGATCTCCTCTGCCTTGGCTTCAACCTTCTTCTCCGCAAGAAGCTTCTGCAGCATCTCTTTGCTTATCTCCCCGTAGGTTATGAAGTCGTTGCATTTCTTTATCATGCCTATGTTGGACTTGGTGCCGAAGAGTATTGACATGTTGTTTACGTACTTGAGGTTAAGCCTGGAGAGCGTCTCTGCGATGTCATGCCTGACGCCAACCCTTCCGCGCACTCGTATAACTGCGAGTAGCTTATTCTCTATTTCCGCTTTCATAAAAACACGAAACTGTATTGATATATGCAAAAGCAAGATATTTAAGTCTTAGCAGGTTTCAATGGCAAAGCATTATATATGAAAAGAAAGAGATATCAATCCAAAGGAAACTAAAGAATCCGCCCCCATCGGATTCCCAAGGCAATCCCATGAATTATAATATACTAATCGCGATTGTACTTATCGCGGCTATATCCGCAGTTGCATCTTACATCTACCTCACCCGGAGCCCTGCAAAGCCTAACCCAGGCAGCAACAGCTCCTCCTACTCTTCAACCCAGGCTAGCAACTCTACTCCAATCTCAAACGGAAACGGCAGCGCATCTTCATGCTTCAACATTCCTGCATACCCATCAAGGAATACAATAATCGCATTCGTAAGCGAAGCAGAAAGCGGCAGCGGCTGCGCAGAAGGTGCCGTAAGGCTATACTACTCAGAAGGCCTCCTTGCAAAGTACAATATAAGCACATCGAACCTCACATCCATATTGGATAGCAGCACAGGAAACAGCGTCACAAGCACAAGCTCGACTTCAGGCAGAATAATGCACTGACACTTAGTCTAGAGAGATTACTATGAAATACAATGTATATACTGCAATATTTGCAATGGCACTCCTGCTATCGCTGCCTGTAGTAGCCTATATTCCATCAATCGCTTCGGTGAGCAATGCGCTTGAAAATGCAATGCACATGAATGCAACAAACAGCCTCGCCGGATCCATCAATGCAAATTTTCACATAAATAATCCTTCTTCGCAAAACTCCACTTTTGCATATTTCTACAATTATACGAACATCTCCGGAAAACCTGTGCTTACAAAATATACGCCTAAGGAGCAGGCGAGATCCATTGGATATCCTGTGGCATACAGCAGCGGAAACCCGTGCCAGGTAGGTAGCAGTACTGCAGGAACATCCATACACACTCTTGCATCTGCATTGGAAACCCATACAACTGCTTCCACAAGGTTCAGAGTATACAACTGCCCTTTCATGAGCGCCTCTAAACTAGCAGGCGGCGCATTAAAAAATGGCAACAACGGTTACACATTCAGCTACAACTGGGCTGGATACGTCGCGCAGGCAAATCCGGACAACCCGCAAAATGACATAACAGGAGTAAACGGCTCTTGGGTAGTGCAGAACATAGCTCCTAGCCAGGGCCCTACATATTCAGCGCAATGGATAGGCATAGGCGGCTATTCCGACAAGACCCTCATACAGACCGGCACATCCTCTGAATATAATACGTCTAGCATAGGGCCTACATTCTATGCCTGGTATGAACTCATACCTTCATACGAAGTGCAGCTAAATTACACCGTAAAGCCAGGAGACATAATGAGTGCCAGCATAAAAGAAGTCTCTGCTAATATGTGGAATATCACAATAACTGATATGTCCGAGGGTTGGAAATATTCAACAGTGCAAAACTACAATTCATCAAAACTCAGCGCAGAGTTTGTCGAAGAAAGGCCAGAGTTATGTTATGGTTTCTTATGCTTCCTTACTTATCTCTCAAATTTCAGCGTATCGCATTACGGAAGCTACTTTACAAATTCCCTAGCAGATACGGTCACAATAAGCGGCAACACGCTGCCTCTTAACTCCACGCAGTACACTAAAATTATCATGCTGAATGCAACACTAACTACCGGACAATCATACGCAGCGCCAGGAGGTGTTTACCATAACGATAGTTTCAACATGATATACGGTCCCTACATAACACCACTGCCTACCGGCGCAGACAGCGGAAACAAAGTGCCAATTCCGCTCACTGCACATGTCGGATCCATCGGGGGCTCATCGTCTACATATAACTATACATGGTATCTAAACGGCAACAAATTCGCATCAGGCAATTCTAACAAGGCTATATTCAAATGGAATGCTACTACCAACGAAACTCCGGATTATGTGTATGTAAATGTGCATAACGCCACAATGAATGTAACTTCGCTAAATCTGTACAACCAGATAAGTATCAACCCGGCCCTGCAAACCCCTAATTTCACCCTCTTATATCCAAAGATTGACTCTGCTTCGTGCAATTTTATAATATATTCATGCGCAGAGGAAATCTGGCTAACACAATTCGACTTATACGTGAATGGCGGAACGCCACCATACAGCACAAATTTCACTCTAAGCCACGCATCAAACCATACTACTTCGTACCACTGGTTCCTACCTGACTTCCTAGGTGCTTATCCATACAATGAATCCACATTATGGTACGGCCAGGTATTTACTGGTAATTTCCTAGCAAATGACATAATAACTGACAGCGCATACCCATCCATGACTAAAAGCTCACCATACGACCTCATAACCTTTGCGCCTATGCTTAACTCAACCTTGACCTCCAGCGCAGGCCAGGTAATAGATCTTGGAGAGTCAAATCACACCAAGTTCACTGCGAAACTTAACGGAGGAACAGGTCCATTCAGCGTATACATGTATAACATTTCAATTCCACAACTCTTCTTAGGATATCTGGGAGGCAATATATTAGGCTCCTTTTCAGGCGTGCCTGTAAACGGCATTGTATCCTCAAATTTCACAATAAATGCAACTGGGCTGTATATAATCGCTGCATATACAATAGACAACGGCACCTCGTATCCTATCACCAATCTTAATGCAAACTACATACTTGTCAATCCAAGACTCAACTACCCTACGTTTGCAGTAGACAACCTTTCATTAGGTACAGTTACTGCAGATAGTGCCCAGAATATATCTGTGTACTCTTCAGAGAGCGGCGGAACTCCTCCATACCTATTCAACATTTCCATAATAAATATCTCATCTGGCAGGCCCATAACAAATACGCGCAGCAATTCAATAAATTCAACAGTTGCCCAGTTTAATGACATACCTGCTGGAGGATATGTTGCAGATATAAACGCGAGAGATAGCGCATCAACCCCTGTATCATTATCCAATAAGACTTATGGCATAAATATCAATCCCACTCCCCACGCTGTCATCGCAGCCAATGTGATAAAATTAGATCTCGGCCAGACAGTGCCATACAACGCAAGAATAAGCGGCGGCACAGGGCCTTTCAACACAAGCCTAATTTTCGATGGCAAAGCGAGAGGCTCCAGCCTTGTAGGCAATGCAATCTCAAATCTTAGCAAACTTTACGTAGGCGGCAATATAACATCAGGGCCTTTCAAAGTAGTGCTCAATGGCATCTCTTACCCTAACGGAACGCCTGCTGGAATAACCATATACAAGAATGGAGCCATGGAGAACGCAAGCTATATACGCAGAGGAAGCATAGCTGCTTTCAATATCAATGGAACTGCTCTATATGTGGCTATGCCTGATGCTTTTGCAGGATCAAATACAACTGACAGATGGGCAGACATCCAGCTATTCGGCGTCATTAGCCAGAGCGCATCGTATAACGCTACGTTCCTTTATAAGCCAAATTCTACTGGGAAACATGTGTTCAATGTAAGCGCAACAGACCTCGGTACTACTCTTCCATACACATTCAACTCTCAAAGCGGAGAGGCAGTTGTAGGCGAACCGCTTGGAAGACCGATGATAGAAGAGCAATCCCAAATAAAAGCGGATCTTGGCCAGACCCTGCCGCTTAATATCTCGCTTCCTCAAAACGAAAGAGGCACAAGCCCTTACAGTTATTATGCATACTATCTGAACAGCTCAGGGGTTATAGTACATTCTGCATCAGAGATAGGAATCAACTCTTCAAACGCCACCTTCTCATTCTCACCCAACTCTCCTGGAGAATACGGTGTCATTGCTAATGTTGTGGATAACTCTTACATACCTGAAAACGCGTCAAACAACATGTCTGCCGTATATTCAGTTGCGGAAAACCCGCGCATAAGCCTCTCACCAATTACAAATGGCACGATCTATATGAATCAGCCTATCGAATACAATCTCACCTTATCCGGAGGAGGCTTCGGGCCATACGCGATGAATATTTCAGGCGGTGGAAATGTCTCTTCTACCATAGTGGTAAGCAATGCGGGAAGCTCTGAAACCTTATTCGTGTATCCTGAGAATGCACACGGCGACGTTGCATTCAACGCGTCAGCAGTTGACAAAGGCACAACAATTCCATATCTGTTCCATTCCTCAAATGCGGTGTATATAACCCCGGCAATCAAAGAGGCTCTCCGCATACCTGCAAACTCAGCCTCCAATGTCAGTTTCTCCGATGCAAATGCTATAATCCGGATCTCCTCTGCGAATACAATAACTGCAAACGTATTCATAGAGAATGTAACTGGCAATTATTCCTCCTTGCCTTCTGCACCGCAGAAGAAATTCACCAAGGTCGTATTGCTTAACATAAGTATAAATTCTACTGACACCGGGATAAATGCAAGCATAGAACTTAGCGGATGCAGCAACAACATCGCGCCTTACATACTAAGAAATGGCACATGGGGGGCAATTCCATTCACAATAAATTCCGTAACCTGCGAGATAACAGCAGAGATGCCGCTCGATCCCATAGTCGGGCTATTCTCAAGTCAAACAATACAACCTCCTCCGGGCGGCTCAGGCAGCGGAGGAGGCAGCGGCGGCAGTTCAGGAGGATACAGTGGCGGCTCCGGCGGCAGTTCAGGAGGCGCAGTTTCGGGCGGAGCCCCTGCAGGGCCTACTGTACTCCCGGCAAAATCATTAAATGGTACATGCTATGCGATATATAACTTCGCGCAGGACGATCATGCATCAGTGAACCTGCCCGGCATGAACTTCACAGCCATAGAGAACTACATACAGACGTCAGGCGCCGGTGTCACCATAAACGGCACTTCATACTCCCTGGCTGTAAACTCCCCTGAGCTGATATCCAAATCCGCCATAAACTCGTATTATGCAAATATTCTTAACGTATCATGGATACCAGTAGAGCACGCCATAACGCTTGAGATCTGCGCCGAACCCTCAATAGGATATATGCCAAGCACTCTCAACTCTGCCAACGGAAGCGGCATAGTAAACCTCTCTGCATCGTCTCCCTTCACTGTTGATTTCTCCGGCGCTAACACATCCATAAAAATAATCTCAAACCTTACAAAGGCAAACGCCGGCATACTCTACCTGAAGAA
>JAJYXO010000017.1 GCA_021801765.1 Microcaldota archaeon
TAGTATTCCTCGCATGCGGCCTGCAAAACCCTTAATTCGTAGTATGACCTTCTCGCTGCTGAGCAGGTATGCAGAATTCACAGCGAATCCGGCAGTTGCACCTACGGCGAAGCCTATAAGCGCACCTACAGCGCCAAACCCAAGCGCTACCAGGGTTACGCTGACTGCCGCCTGGAAAGCGGCATTGGATACAAGAGATGCCATCACACCTTTCCTCTTATTGAGTGCTATAAGGGAGAAATAGAATATGTTGGATATGGAGGTTATGGAAATGCCATAGAACGCTAGGAAGAGGCCAAGAATGCTGACGTTGAACCTAGCTGCAAAGTACAGATATGAAATCACTATGCTTACTGCCATCAGTGCAGCATATATACACGATATCAGCGCTACACTGTCCCCTATTACCACGCCCACCATCTCCTTCTTTCCTGATGCGACCAAGCGAGGTATGCGCGTATATATGTACGAGTCTATGCTTATGCTTCCGAAGGCGCCTATGAAACCGGATATGGAAAGCATAAGAGTGTACTCGCCATATCCTGCAGGCTTAAGGAGCACTGCTAAGATTATAAACATCGTTGTGGAGATGGCAATGGATGCAAACTTGCCTATGGTTAGGGACGTGGCGACTCCGGCGCTGCGTATTCCGAGTTCAGATGCCGTAGTTTCCATCTCACCTGCCATTTCTTCCACCAAGAAGATCGATATATCTTGCGATGAATTTAACCGGTGCAGCAAGCGCTGTGCCGTCAGTCATTTTGATTACCCCCGTGAGTTCTGAGCGTGTTATGGCACGAGTTGCGATAAGGAGTGCAGGATATAGAAGCAGCAGGACCACCGCTCCTGTTGCCAATGTGATTAGATAGACAAAGCCTGCGGATAAGGGTGTGTGAGAAATGGCCATGGAAATTGCAAAGAGGCCTAAGGCAAGGGTTGCGTTTGAAGCATAAGCCCCGAGCAGTTGGCTGTAATTCAGGCGCAAACCGATGAATTTCCTTGAAACCCTTATTGAGAAAGCAACATTGACGAGTCCGCCAATCATGAAGAGCGCGATTATCGCACCTGAGGCGCCAAGATAAGGCACAAGCGCCAGCAGGGAGATAAGCTCTATCACTGCGGAGAATAGATAGTAGTAAAGCAGCTTGCGGGTGAATCCTGCAGAAACCAGTATATCGTTTATGTAGTTGCCTATGACTGAGACTATCACTGCGGCTGCCATTAGCTGCACATAGAAAACTGAGCTCAGATACTGGGAAGAGAGGAAAAGGCTTATTATCTGCCTGGCAAAGACTCCAATGTAGACCATAAGCGGGATTGTTATCATCACAGAGTATTTGATTGCCATGTTGTAGGACTTGCCAACCTCTTTTCCTCGCGTACGCACCGCAGAGGAAACGTTGAGCAGCACTGCACCCATTGTCGTATATAGTATTGATATTATGGCAAGGCTTTTGAGAGCCACGCCGTAGTTGCCCAGGGCGGATTTTGCAGCAGATTCTCCTAAGCTGGAGGCAAGATAGATGCCAAGGAAGATTGTGCCGAAATTCTGAATTCCGGAGCTGAGTGCGTTCTTTGCACCCAGGGGCGCAGAAAATTCCAATACATCCGTAAGGGATTTGCGGTTAGGGATTTTGAGGGACCCATGGCCGTACCTCCGTGTCTGCCTTAGCACTAGGAACAGGAGGGCTGCACTTCCTGCGGCGTAGCCTGTTGCAATTGCGATCAGCGCACCGTTAACTCCCAGCCCATTGGTTATAAGGAGGATTATAAGCATGAGCTGGAGCGCATCTACAGATATCACAACGAAGCCTGCATCCTTTCCCCTCGAAAGGCCTATGAGAGCATTAGTTGCAGTGCTGTAGATCATCGCGAGAGGGAGCATCGCAGAAACTATTATCAGTGTAAGAGCGGCAACCTTTATACCTGAGAATACATGCGAAGATAAGTAACCGCTGAGCAATGCCCCTGCTGCGAAGAGCAGCAGAGCCACGGTGATCAGTACTGTAAAGCCGCTGGAGATGGAGTTGAAGATTGATGCAGCATCACGCTTGTATGAATATGCAGAGAGCCTGCTTGCAAGATATGAGCCAATGCCGAAGTTGCCCATGCTTCCCAGCAAGGAGAGGAAACCCATTGCGAAGACGTAGAGCCCGTATCCTTCCGCTCCTAGGGCCTTTGCCATGAAGATGAATGTTACGATGTTGATAAGCGCGCCGAGGCCATAGCCAAGGTAAAGTGAGTATAGGGTCTTTGTCGCCCTCTTGCCTATGCTGCCTTCGCCCTCTGGCACCTCGCTCTCCATAAGAATAACCGCCTAAGCGCGCTATATAGAAAACATTGGATGAGGCAAGTAATATATAGATGCCAGCAGTAAATCCTCTCAGGCTGTCTGCATGAAATTCGACTTGCACTTGCCGAAGTTGGAGCCTTCACATCGCACATACCTAATGGCCTCGCTGGCTTACTTGGCTATAGCGCTCGTGATGTTCTGGAACGTCACAGCGAATTTCGGAAGTGCGGTGCCTGGAAGTGAGGATGCGTACCAGAGCCTCTGGAATCTCTGGTGGTCGCACTATTCTCTTTTCTCCCTACACCAATCCATCTATGCTACCAAGCTTCTCTTCTATCCTCTTGGTGCAAACCTTGCCTCGCAGACGCTGATGCCGCTTGCAGGCCTTTTCACATGGCCGCTCCAGTGGAATATGGCAGTTGCATTCAACACTCTCTTCTTCCTGAGCTTCGTTCTCTCAGGCCTATTCACATTCATACTTGCAGAGCAGGTAACAGGCAATAGATATGCAGCTTTCATAGCAGGGCTTATCTTTGCATTCAGTCCGGTTCACATAGCGCACGCAGTCAGCCAGCTGGACTGGGCTACTGTGGAGTTCATACCACTCTTTGCGCTCGCGATGCTCGGAATGGTAAGGACCAAGAGAAAATCCTATGCGGCGCTGGCTGCGGTGAGCTTTCTCCTGCTTACCTTTATGGGAGACATAGAGCAAGGAATAATGATGGTAACGTTTGCCATACTCAGCTTTGCTGTGCTTCTCTTTTTCCAGAGAAAGGATCTGCTTAACAGAAAGACTTATGTGAATCTGGGTATCTTCGCGGCTCTGGTGATCCTTCTGGGCTCTCCGCTCTTTATACAGCTGATTCCAAAACTGAATTCAGGCGCGCTAAGCTCAGCTAGCCAGCTCTCTGACGTAGCGCACAATATGCTCTACAGCGACAACATTGCAGGATACCTCCTGCCAAGCTACTATAACTTGCTCTTCCACTCTGCATCCGAATCATACTACAACCAGACATACGGACTCTCATATGGAGGGGCAGAGTATAACCCAAATCCAACAGAGAAGACAGCATATATAGGATACTCAGTACTCTTCCTTGCGCTCTTCGCCATATACGTAGAGACAAAGAGGAAGAGGTTTGATGAGACAGGTTACTGGATTGTTATGGGAATAATTTTCTTCTTGCTGTCTCTAGGCCCTTTCGTGCAACTCACGGGGCAGGCAGTAACCCCTCTGCCTTCGCTTGGCCTTGTTTATAGGGCCATCCCCCTCTTCAACCTGATAAGGGAGCCCGGGCGGTTTGATTTTGTAGTTGAGCTATGCGTTGCTGTGCTTGCAGCCATAGGTTTTAGCAGGCTCTCTAACCAGAAAAAGAATCCATTTTTATATGCAGTCATATTCTCTATCATAATACTTATAGAATACAATGGCATGCCTGCGGGCGCATTCGGAAAGTCGATGCTCAGCAGCACGCAGATACCTAATGCATATTATGAGCTAAGCAAGATACCTGGCAATTTCTCCATACTAACCCTCCCTGCGCTGCCAGGACCTACAGGATCTTTCTACTATCCAGGACTGGAGATGTATTACCAGACTGCATCGCATAAACCAATGATAGGAGGATATACATCAAGGGTAAATTCCACACAGGAGCTCTCAATGGAGAATGTGCCGCTCATAGATTCAGCTGCATATCTGGAATACGGAGAGAACTTCGTATACCCTTATCCGATAATGGAGAACTACTCAAATCTTACGATGCTCTGGCTTGCAGAGTACAACGTAGGATATGTGGGGGTTATAAGGAAGGCGTACAATATCAGCGAGCAGGAACAGATAATGAGCTACCTTGTAGATACGTTTGGCAATGAATCCTACCAGAATGCCAACCTTACGGTCTTTTCAGTAGGCAGAACACTTTCAGCTAAGGCAGGCAGGTCCATAGTTTCTTATACAATAGGAAACTGGTATCCAGGATATGATGCATGCGGTCAGAGCATAGGGTGCAACCAGACGCTAGCAAGCCTCTGGTGGGGGCCAAGTGTGAGGGGGATTATGGTCTATTCACCTAATCAGACTTCAGCAGATGTAAGGATAAAGGCTCTCTCCTTAGGTGGGCCTGAAAAAGTCTACGTCTACGAAGGGCAGAACCCAGTCACAGCGCTTAATCTCACAAGTGTAGATAAGAATTACACCTTCAATGTTACATTGGTGCAGGGATTCAACCCAATTGCGTTCTACGGCCAGAACTCTACAGCTTCAGAATATGGGATGGACAACATAACGATATCGAGAGGTTAGCAGATATCGTATGCCTTTTTATATGAGGCAGGATAGAAGATTATCATGGCATTGGCGCTCTTGATCCTGCCCTTTGTGCTATCCATAGGCGCCTTCAACGCGCTTATACCAATCTTCATAATAGTGATTCTGCTGATAGCTGCAGGAGGGGCTACAAGAGGCTTCAACCTCTTCGCTGTCTTCGGCATTGGAACGCTCACAGGAGCAGCAGGATCAGGCAGGGGAAGCTTCGCAGGCAAGGGATCTTACCCATTCAGAGGTCTCCTGGAGAAGCATATCAGGCCTGAGGTAAGCCCAAATAGGAAGGGTGGAGGGCACGGGGGAAAAGAAGGAGGTGGAGAATCTAAGAGCAAAGGGCCAGGAGCAGCTACTATTGGCGGATCCTCAGGTAGTAGTTCAAAAGGGAAGGAAAGGGCAAGGAAGTGGGCAGCAGTGCTTTTTCCGAGGGCAACAGGGCTTGGCACATTAGCCTATGATACATACAAATACGTGTCAAGTTCATATGGGGAGATTAGAGGCAGGAGTACGGCCCTAGGAAAGGAAGGAGTAAATAGAAGGATCGAAAACAGCCTTGATGCAGAGAAGAAAAGGGAGGCTGCGATAAGGGAACAGCTAGGTAAGGGCACGTACATGCCAGGATCTACAGAGAAAACTAAAGGGAAGTATATGGAAGGAAGCTTCTATAGAAAATACGCAGAGAACAGGCTTAAGCTCTCTATTGAGAGAAGCAAGCTTCTTTTGGAGGCCAGAGAGAAAGGATGGGCACCTGGAGCCACTGCAGCAGGTTCCCTTGTGAAGGCATTAGCAGCAAAAAAAAGGGGCGGCATGGACGGAAAGAGAGAAGCAGAGTTTCATATAAAAAACGCTGCGCTGCAATCGGATATTTCAAGGAGTATAAAGGCAATGGGCACAGTGAGGGGGGAGATACCTCCGGAGGCAGTGCAGATGGGCAGTACTATTAAAGAAGATAAAAGAATGGAGCAGCTTAGCAAAGGCATAGTCTGGGAAGGCAAATTAGGACCTGCCAAGTTAGGACCTGTTAAACTGGGTCAGGTTGTATTCAGATGGGAGAAACAAGAGGGAGCCAAAGGAGCGACGTTTTATTTGCCTGAAAGAATAGCTATGCATAAGGAAGGAGAACATGAGAGCAATAATGAATGGCCCAATAAGGCGTTGACATGGCTCGGATTCGAAAAGGAGGAGGATGCCAGGCTGTTTGCATTGATGAATATATTATGGCCTAGGAGAGAAGGAGGGGAGAGTCATAGATTTTATGACTACGGTGCCTTTTCCAATAGAGGAGAACGTTAACTTGCTTGTCAGACTCAATTTTATAGTTTAGTATTAGTATATTGAGATATGCGCAATTGCAATCTGTTGCTGTATGGCCCTGCAGTAATAACAAGGCGCACTGCGGTTCAGGATGGGAGGTGATGGCATATGAGAAGCTTGATGCTTATCTTTAGCGCTGTGTCGATATTGTTACTTGCTCCAGTTTATGCGAACAGTAGCGCATTATCCAATTATTGCCCTCCACCACAGACGTTAATCAAAAATATCTCTGCGCTACCCGGAGATGCCATAGGGATATCGCTCATAGCAATCATACTTTCCATAGATGTGTTAGGGGTTGGATATTTGGCCTCCAAGCTACTGCCTACGGCAGGGGTAAGAGGTTGGTTAAATGCAGAGGTTTGGGAAGTTGCAAAATCTGCGATGCTTATTGCAGCCATATACTCCATATTAACATTCGCGAGCAGCATAGTTTATATTGTTCAAGGAACTCCGCAGCAGTTTTCTGGAGGAAGCGCAGGATACCTGAGCAACATAGGAGGTATCCTCTATGGCTCGGAGACATATCTATGCGGAGTAGAAAACAGCATAGAATCTTCATCAACGGCAATTAACAATTTCCTAGTAGCTGAAGGCGCATTGAAAAGTATAACGATAACAGATACAGGAGTGCCAATTCCTCCTGTAGACGAAGTGCCATATATTCCTGTTTTCGCATCTGGAGTCAGTTTCCCTGCGCTCGATAACTTTTTCATTGCTACGGATATCATATACCACGGGCAATTCATGTCTTT
>JAJYXO010000049.1 GCA_021801765.1 Microcaldota archaeon
AATGATGGGCTCGTAGCTCAGCCTGGTCAGAGCGGCGGTCTTATAACATCAGTAACCCTATAACTGGTACTAAGAAAGCCGTAGGTCGTGAGTTCAAATCTCACCGGGCCCATTTACTGAAAAACGGTTGAAGATGTAGAAATACGCCATATCTCTATGGAATTCACAATCTACAGATACAGATGCCTTGGGTGTATTCGAATATTTGAGACGAGAGACGCCTATCTGTCCAAGCCCATGACCTTTAGATCAACATATTCAGGTTTCATGTCATCCTTACCATGAACTGCATCACGCGGCAAACTTCAATTAAACATGGCGACATGCTTACAGACGCTATACAGTTACGAATTTAGATTTGCACATTATCATCATACCATGGACAGCGTTACAGCTTACTCTCTAAGAAAAAGGATGAGGAGTGTAAATGCAGATGCTGACAGCCTGTTGCTCAAGGCAATTACAATATGCATAGGCAAAAAGGATAAGTTTCTAGGAAATGTGCTATCAATTTCCAACAGGCCATATAATTATTCTGACATCCATTCCCTTATAACTCCATATGTTTCTGCATGCATGCTCTTTGCTGTTTCTGGAAAGAGGGCAGGCGAAGAGAGCATGCATAAACTCTTCGAATCACTCTCTTTCAGATACAACGCGCAGATGCTGAGATTTGTCCTGCTTTCAGACCTTCAATCATGGATAGAATATTCACATCTATTCTCTTTCCTGAATTCTATGGGCAGCAAACCGTCCCCAAGAGCTCTAGCAGAAACAGCCTCTTCGCTCGGATTTTCATATGAGATAAAAATAGCAGAACAGATAGCAATGGCGCATAAAGGAGAGCAGAGCGTGCTTAAACATTGCATGGGAGACAACAAAAGAATAATGCGCATCCTTTCCCCACTGATATCCGGTATATCTTCACTTGACTCATACTTGTTCTCAATAGAACTAGAAGCATTGCCTGATAATATTGATGCTGGCCTTCTCATGCGCCTTCCACCATACAGACTTTTAGCAGCCGCCAGACCCGTAGATACTTTAGGAGGGCTTCACAATTATCCATCCGAACTGATAAACATTCTTGCCGAACCTCCATACCTATCTGGATATTACAAAAGATATTGGAAAGCATGTGCAAGCGCAATATATCTAATAACTTCAATGGGAAACATACCGGCCTCAGGGGAAATAATCAAGGCAACAAGAAGCGTAGGTATTGATCATGATGAGTCCGCTGCGGCATATGCTCTCGGCGCCTATCTCAACACAGTTGTGGTGAGCTGAATGCCTGGTCCTCATATAGATCCTCATGTTCACTGCCGCGACTGGAAGGAGAGCAACAAAGCTACGATAAGCTCAGTAATGAAAATTGCTGCTGATAACGGAGTAGTTGCGATATTCGACATGCCGAACACCAATCCTCCAATAATCTCATTACGCACGGCAGAAGAAAGGCTGCTAACTGCAGAGAAAGAAGGATGCACCTCCGGGTACTATGTCTACATTGGCCTCACAGGAGACGATCTGCAGGCTCGCGAAGCTGCCGATGCTGTAGATGATAACGACAGGATAGTCGGAATAAAGATGTATGCAGGAAGGTCTGTAGGCAGCCTCTCTGTTTCGGACCCTGAAGCGCAGGCGATGTCTTACGCTGCTCTTGCCGAGGCTGGATATACTGGAGTGGTGGCAGTGCATTGTGAAAAAGAGAGCCTTTTCAAGCCTTCTTTATGGAACCCCGCAGATCCGCAGACCTGGAATCTGGCCAGGCCCCCGGAGATGGAAGTTGAAGCAGTAAGAGAGCAGATCGAATTCGCAGGGAAATCCGGATTCAGAGGCAACCTTCATATCTGCCACATCTCTACCCCTGACTCTGTAGACTTAGTCAAAGAGGCGAGAGGCAGGATAAGAGTGACTTGCGGCGCAACTCCGCATCATCTCTCCATGAGCACCGATAACCTGCATAAAGAAGGGGGCATTGCCTACAAAGTAAACCCGCCAATCAGAGACCTATCATGCGTATCAGGGTTGAATGACCGCTTAAAGAAGGGAATGATAGATTGGATAGAGACGGATCATGCTCCGCACACCAAGGAAGATAAATCGTACCCAGGCAATGGAACATTCATGTCTGGCATACCTAGTTTGGAAGGCTACTCTGAGTTTCTTGATAAGCTCTCTGCAAATGGGCTATCCGATAGGATAATAGCTGATCTTACTTACAACAACATTAAAAAGGCATTCCCAATGGTGAAGGAGTAGGCTTACTCCCACTTGGAGAGATATTCGGTTATTGACCCATATTGCTCTCCGGTTATCTTGCCTTTTGATTTAAGCGCATCTGCCATCTCTTTCGCTGTCATCACTGCGAAGAGGCGCATCCCTTCCTTCTCCAGTGCCTCCATTCCTCCCTCCTGCCTGTCTATCAGCACGAAGGTCTCCTTACTTTCCACATCAATTCCCCTCTTCTCGGCCTCTGCTAAAACAAGCTCGCGTGCTTCTAGCTTGCTTGCTGCATTTGTCACTACATCATCTATTATGCCTATTCTGTCACCCGCTCTAAGCTCTCCGTCTACCAACCTCTTTATGCCGTGAGACTTCGAGCCTCCCATCTCCTCTATGATTCCTATCAGCTTCTCAGCGGCAGGCATCTCTTCAGAATTGAATACCTCAGGCGCCATCTTTCTCAGGCTGGCTACCAATTCCCTATAGATAGTCGGCTCCTTCCTCGTGTAGACTGCAGGTATATTCGACTCTATGCTAGTTGCTGTTGCTATGGATATTCCTGCGAGCGGAATTCCGCACAGCCTGTCTATCTTTATGCCTGCGGAAGCTATCATCTCTGCAATTGCCCTGCCTACCATCATAAGCACATCGGGATGGGAGGGAAGGACTCTCAGGTCTATGTAATATGGGCTTGTCCTCCCGGATTTCATTGTGAAGCTGCCAAACTTTATGGCTCCTACATCCACTAGCTTTGCGGCAATCTCCCCCTTCTCCATAACGGCACCTAAAGCTTCCCTATATCATTGACAACATCTATGTCCAGCGTACGCTTGCCGAGCCTCCAGTTAGCAGGCACCGCGCAGACATGTCCTTCAGCTGCAGGCGTATCCCTTATATACTTCAACCCCATCAACGCAGTGAATATATGGTCTGTGTCTTTGCCTAGGGCATCGTTATGTATCGCTATGTACTGTACCTTGCCGTCAGGATCTACAATCACTGTTCCTCTCCTTGCAGCTCCGCTCTCAGCGTTGAGGAAGCCATACTCAGCGGATATCTTCTTGTTGAAATCTTCTATTAATGGTATTTTGCTCTTCTTTACCCTCGGGGATGTTTCGCTCCATGCTTTGTGCGAGAATACGCTGTCTGTGCTTATCGCCACTATCACAGCATTGTTCTTCCTGAATTCATCGTAGTTGGACATGAATGCTTCGATGTCCGTAGCACAGACGAACGTAAAGTCACCTGGGTAAAATGTTATTACCACCCACTTTCCCCTGTATGCTGATAGCCTGAACTCGTCAATCTTCCCCTCTTCAGGTAGCCACGCCTTTGACCTTATCTCCGGAGCATGCTCCCCTATGCTTAAAGCTGCCATGCAATCACATCGCACTATATACTCAAACAAAGTATAAATAATGTCTGTTATGCTGTGAATTGCAAGGCCTTCAGGCCTTGAGCAATCTTAATATTTTTCCCTTTTCCTTGAAGCTGCCGAAGGTTATATCTGCACCTGCAGCTGAGAGCTCTTTCTCCCCGTATCTGTAGCTGCCTATCCCTATTGTATATATGCCTGCCTTTTTCCCTGCCAGAGCGCTGCCCGGCGATCCTGCAAAGAAAAACCCATTCTCTTTGCCCATTCCAAACCTTGAGCTTACAGTGTCTATCGCTGAGTTGATAATCTCGCTTATACTCTCCCCATCCTCTGCAAATGAGCCGAACTTAAAATATCCATCAAGCTTAACCTTCCCGAGCCTCATCTTTGCGACTTTCTCCTCCTCCCCGGTGGCTATGCCTGCTATAATATCCTTCCTCTCGAGCTCCTCCAACAGGCCTGTGGCGCCTTCAGCCACGTTTATTCTATCGCTCCATGCCACATTGTAATAAGAGTAGGGCAGGTCCTCAAGATATCTGTCAAGCTTCTCGTCAATCTCCGCCTCTGGCATTCCATATTCTGTAAGCACCCTTTTGGCAGTCTCCTTCGCTGTCAACCCATCATGCAAGGCAAGATTCACGTTGACTATTACCCCATATATATTTCTTATGGATTCAGCTACATACTCTGAGACATCTTTCGAATCTTCAACAACGCTCCTGTATGTGTCGAACAGTGCAAATCTATTCATTGATACACCTTTTGAAGCAGCGAAACAGTTGCCTTAGGCATCAAGCATTATACATAGCCGCATTAACGTATAAATTCATAGCGGTCGCATAAGAATGTAGCTTGATTTCAGGTTTGGAGCATATGAAAGAGATAGTAAGATCCGTGGCCGAGGAGCGAATTGCTGAACTCCTTCGCATGGCGGAAGAGAGGACAAAAGAAAGGGGCAGCTCCAGCCTCCTAGCCAAGAGATACGTGCAAATAGCCAGGCAGATAGGCAAGCATTATAAGATTCCAATGCCTGCGGAATCGAAGGGTAGGATCTGCAAGAAGTGCAACTCATTCCTAGTGCCAGGCATTAACTGCACTGTGCGCATATCTGGGAAAAGCGCAATATACGCGTGCAATTGCGGAAATGGTGTCACACCTGCAGTGCATAGCAGAAAGCCTACTTCACTCCGCTCTTCTTGAGTATAAGGTCAACGAATTCCCCTATCTTATCGTGCCTGCCTAGCGTGGCGATATTGCCTTCATACTCTATCGGATTCTCAGTGACTACTCCCTTGAACAGCTTCGCTATGCGCTCCGATTCGATGTCAGCAGGCTTTGCAACCTTCATGCCAGATATGATATTTGCCCTTGCAATTATCTTAACTGCGTTATCAACTGCAGCTATAAGTTTCCTGTCCTCGTTGAATATCCTGATCATGTCGTGCAGCTGCCTTGATTCATAGAGTTTGAACTTCTCCACGCCTGCCCCATCCGCCAAAAAAATGCCATCGTAATCGCCTGGCACTAACCTTGCAGCATTTATCACTGGCGTATACGCAGCCCCGTGGGAGCCTATGCACTCCCCTGAAGAGTAGCTGGTTATTATGCTCTCAACATCCCACTTAGAAAACTGCCTGTGAACTACGCTTACTGTCTCATCTCTGAACCCTGAAGGTGCTATAAGCACAGCGATCCTCATAATGCCACCAATCAAATACTTCTCATCTCAAAGCTTAAAGCTATTGCGCCATGCTGAATATGCAGTTGCACTGTTCACGGAGGGTTGTAGCTGCTTATCCAGCTGCTAGTATAGACTACGTTTGTAGGAACACCGTTGTTTCCGTTTCCGGAGTAGTCGTTTGCATTTCCGTTCAGCGGCCACCAGCCTACAAGGTTCTGCAGGTCTATCGGCGCTCCGCCGATTCCTTCCTGATAAATTGCATTTACACTAGGCCAATCTAACGATGTATTATAAAATTGTACATTGGATATATATCCATCAAAATGCCCTCCGTTTCCACTCCCTACATATGCAATGTTGGAATTCAATACAGGCATCAATGCACTCGTTTCCAAAGTGGTTCCAACCAATTCCTTGTTGACATAAAGCGATAGTAATATTGAACTGCTACTCTCTGCGTTGGCAATCACGACTACATTAATCCATGAATTCAACGAAACTTTGTAAGAAGGCGTAATCCATCCATTCCTATCGAAGTAGATGTACGGATTGCTGCCGCCACTGTCTGAGAGTATCCACCCATCAGCTCCATTGCCGCCGCTGCCAAATTGCATAATCCCAAGTTGCAAACCTGAATATCCTGTAGGATCAATCCACAACGAAATAGAATAATTATTTTGAAATTCTTGTAAAGCTTGCGAAGTTTGTATATAGCTAGTCTGACCGTTAAGTTGCGCCGTGTACTCAGGAATCTCCCCATTGCAAACTCCAAGAAGGTTTATGTCATATGAAGTTCCGGCGCCGTTTGGCCTGAATGCCTGGCAGCTTCCGGAGTTAGCCTTCGGAGCGAAATAAAGAGGATTGAAGACTCCGAGATAGGCAAGTGCACCTAGGACAACTGCAATTATGAGTATAGACCAGCCGTAGGTCATCAGGTACTCCATTGCGCTTTGCGATTTTCTATGATGCCTTTTACCCAAAGGCCCAGGATCTTCTGCTGCAGGCTGTTGCATCTTGCTTGATTCTGAGTACCTGCAGTGCGATGCGGTGTGCAACAATACACCTTGACACGCTAACATTATTGTAAGAGTTTAATAAACTTACAGGTGGGAGGATGTCACCTTTGACTAAAAGGCAAATCTTACTTCTCCAGCTTCAACCAATATAAGATTAGAATAAGGAATGCATTCCACTGTACCAAGTGCATGATCGTTTCCGCATTCATTTGTAGAGCGACCTGTAGACGTTGTTCGTATCGTCAGTTATCACTATGCACTCGCCTTCACACTCTATCAGGCATGCCTGGCAGAGTATGCATGCCGGCCCGTTGACTCCAACTGAGATGCCGCCGCTTCCTCCTTCGTACTTCTCGGCAAAGT